>QIAL01001061.1 GCA_003225535.1 Acidobacteriota bacterium
TCTTTCGCTTCCGCAACGCCACAAGGCGTGCCTGTCTGGAACTGCGTGATGCCGCTGATTTGCCAGCCCCCCATCAGCTTGCCAGTCAACTTGGAGTGGTCTTTGAAAAACGGAAGGTCGAAGAGGTAATTGAAGACCACGATGTGGCGGGCGTCGAATTCCGACGGCCCCCACAGCATGCTTACGTCATATGCGTCCGGGACAACGTCACGCTGGTTGGAGCCGTTGTCCATGCTCTTGGATAGAGTATAGGACACGCCGAACTGGAGTCCGCCCGAGTAGCGGCGGTTCCAGGAAATCTGCAGTGAATTGTACATGGAGTTGGCCGCATTATCCGTTTGCCGGATGGAGCCGAAGCCCTTGTAGGGCCGGAGCGCATTAAGATTGACGCCAGGATTCGCCGCCACAACTGCCGTCGTGGGCTGGTTGATGTCGGCTTCCCGCTGCAGATGCACGCCGCGACGGGCTACGTAGCCCACGCTCAAGAGCGACTTCAAGAACATCTCGCGCTCGTAGGTGACATTCCAAGCCCATGATTCGGGAGGCTTAAAGGCTTTGCTCTGCGTGGTGACCACGCGCGTAATATTGGCCGCGCCGCCCGCTCCGGGGTTATCTGCCAAGCCGTTGGTTACGCTGGCGTTGGGTTGGAACGGCGGATTGCCGCCGAGGAAGATCGAGTCGCTCACACCGAGACGGGTGGTGTAACGCCCGGCGCCAACGCGAAAAACATTCTTTTTATTCAACTGGTAAGCAATGCCGAGACGAGGCTGGATTTCACCCCACTGAATGTCGGAGTAATGGTCGGAAACTCCGCGAAATAGACGACTGAAATCGAACTGAGTCGGGTCGGCCTCGGGAACGCGACCCTGGGCGGAAGAGGGGAACCCGGTCCCTGGGATGACCATGCCGTTATAAGTATCTGCTCCGGTGCCGGTAACAAGGCCAGTCTTGGGATCAACTGTGCCTTGGATGAGACCCGTCGCGGGGCTGATCGTAACTGCCTTAGCTGAATCGTAAAACCGCGGGTCAAAGACGATCATGTTTCCCCACAGGGCATGGTAGGGAACAATGATGGAATAACGAAGAGTCTTGAGCGAACGACTCCCACATGTTGGCGCGAAAGATTGTGTATGCGCGATGGCCGATTTCCGAATAACTGTCGAACAGGCCCAAAGCGGCGTTTGCGACCGCGACGCCCGTCCCGCCAGCCCGGCCGTCGGTGAACAGGAATTGGCCATTCTGGTTGTTGGTGCAAGTCGGGCAAGCCTGGACGTTGATCTCGTCATTGTCGTTTTCGCCCGAGCGTTCCCAAAGAGCGCCGAATTTCAGTGTGTGGTTCGCTTTTATCCAAGTAAGGCTATCGGAGATGTCATAGATGGGGCCCGAGGAGTGCGACGGATACGGCCCGCCGCTCAGTCCCGAGAAGTTGGACAAATTCACAGTTGGGATGCGGTTTGGAAGCAGCTTCCCAGTCGGAAATATGTAGGGGTAATTGAGGCTGCATGGCACGGTTGATTGTGCGCACGCCTTGGTTCGATCAAAGAAGTTCGCCGTGTCAACGGGTATCAAGACCACGTCCTCGCTGGCGCTGATCAGAACCTCATTCACCATTCTGGGGTTCAGCGTCCACGTATGGTTGAGTGAGCCGGTCTTGTTGGGACGATTGAAAAACTTCGGGGTGCGATCGGTATTGCCGTCGAGAGGTTGGTACTCCAAATATGCGTAGTTCATCGCGTGAAACCTGAGGCGCTGCTTCTCCGTGAGGTTTACGTCGACACCGGCGGTATCCTTACGTTGGTCAAATGTGTGTAGCTTCGCGGCAAACCAGTTGCCGTTGCCGCCGATAAAAGTCGTGAGGTTGGGAATTGGCCACGCATTCAGGATACCGACGCCGTTCGGACTTAGCCGGTTTGACGGAATGATGTTGCCG
>QIAL01000403.1 GCA_003225535.1 Acidobacteriota bacterium
CCAGGTGCTTTGCCTTCCATGACAAGTCTCCTTTTTCCCAATCCAAAGACACACGCATTCTCCCGTGACATTCTCCGCCAGGGTGTGATTGAAATCACACTCCCCCGTGAGTCCGCGAATCGCGCACCGTTTTCGAAGTTGTGATAGGCGGTCCCACTTCCTGGGTGATAAGCCGCTGAACGCGGGGAATCTCCCCCTCTGGAACTGAAGACGCCGCTGCCGAATCTATCCCCTTGGCCGTAAGTCATTGAATGAACGCAGCTTGCAGCCTCGGACTGAAAAAGATTATTGGCATTCGACGTGCATCTTGAACATATGGCTGTCCGTGCGTTTTTCCAGAGATTCGCCCCGCACCGCAGCCCGTTTTCTTGACCGCGCTAAGGAGAACATCGCAGTGAGCGACCAAGATTCGAAGTTTTGGAGCAATGCTCAAACCTACGGCATGGCGGTGATCTGCATGATTCTAGGTATCGCGGCCGGTTACCTGCTTCACGCGCCCGCCGTGGCGAGTCCCACGCCATCGACGCCATCGGTCAGCGATCTCTCCGCACCGGCTTCGCCGGCCGCGCCGCAGATGCCCTCGGCCTCTGACATGAAACGTATGGCCGACAAGCAAGTCGCGCCAATGCTGGCCGACTTGGAAAAACATCCGAACGATGCCGATCTTCTCGCCAAGATCGCTCGCGCCTACATGGCCGGGCAGCAGTTCCAGAGCGCTCAGCAGTATTACGAAAAATCCATCGCTGCCAAGCCCAAGGTGGATGCCCTCAACGAACTCGCCTTCGTCTATGTCAAACTCGGCGACTTAGACCGTGGCATCGCCACGCTCAACCAAGCCTTGGCTATCGATCCCAAAAACCCGCAGGTACTCTTCAATCTCGGCTACTTCGAGTGGAAAGGCAAAGCTGACCCGAAGGCCGCGATCGCTGCTTGGCAGGCTTTTCTGAAAGCAGATCCGAAGAGCCCGAAGAAGGTCCAGGTCGAGCAGATGTTGGCGCAAGCAAAAAAGCACCTGAGCATCCCCGCCGGCACGAAGACCGAAAAGCCCGCGATGTAGTGGCCAGTTTCGAACGCGAGAATCGCTCAAGCTCATCCTCTCTTCGGTCATATTCGGAAAGGAGTAGCATGGCAAATCGCCTCCCAATCTGTGGGAAATCGATGAGCTACTCGAGGCACTCCCGGCAATGAGCTTGGCGCACGATCTGATCGCCCTGTCCAAGCTCCGTCTCCTGCGCTTGCTTGCGCTGATCACTCTGATCGTCGGTGTCGGCATTGAGTGCTTCCGGACCAAGCTCTCTGTCCTCGACCCCGACATGTGGTGGCATCTTAGCGTCGGTGAATGGATCGTCCAGAATCGATCGTTCCCGCACAACGGAATCTTCTCGCACACTGCTGCAACTCGCCCGTGGATGGCCTACAGCTGGGGCTATGAAGTCCTGCTCTCGCACGCTTACGACTGGTTCAGTTTCGTCGGGATGGGGATTTTTGGAACTCTGCTGACCATCGCGGTGGCCCTGGCAATTTTCCGCATGCTCTACCGCATCTCCGGCCGCTTCTGGCCGGCGTGGGGACTGTCGGTCGTCGTTTACGCTGCATTCCTCTTCAACATTGCCCCGCGTCCCGTTTTCTTCTCGGTAATCCTATTCACCATCACGCTGACTTTCCTGTACGAGGCGCAGCGCAGCGGGCGCGTGCAGTCGCTCTATTGGCTGCCACTCGTTTTCTTAGTTTGGGCGAATATCCACATTCAGTTCATCTACGGACTTGCGGTTCTGGGTCTATTCGCGGGCGTGAATCTCCTCCAGCGGATCGCAATGCGATTCCGCATTCATCCAGATTTCCTGTCACCTCCCGCTCTCCCTGCTCTTTCCCCATTCGCCGTTCTGGCGTGCTGCGTTCTCGCGTCTTGCATCGGACCCTACTCCTATCACCTCTATTACGAGGCGTTCGTCATCTCGCAATCAAAAGTCATGTACAGGATCATCCGCGAGTTGCAGGCGCTGAGCTTCGAGTATTTCAACCAGTATCTCGAGCTGCTGTTGGCCGTCGGTGCCTACTTTGCGATCGGCTGGAAGAAGAAGATCGACCCGTTCAAATTCGCCTTGTTGATCTTCGCCACGATATTCGGCTTCCGCACCTGGCGTGACGCGTGGTTCATCTGCGTCGTCGCCGCCGCCGTCATTGCGGATTTTCCCACGTCTGAAGAAGAACGCGACCGTTCCCTCCGCCCGTCCGGCTGGGCAGTTGTGACCGCCGCGAGCATTGTGTTGCTGCTCACCAGTGTGCGCAGCACCGATTTCACCACGCACGGTCTGGACCGCGCCATCAGCGGCGAATACCCCGTTGACGCCGTGAATTTTCTGCGCCGCAATCCCGTCGGCGGTCCTCTCTACAACAGCTTCGACTGGGGAGGATTCCTGATCTTCTACATGCCCCAATATCCCGTCTCCATCGATGGACGCACCGACCTCTATGGCGACGCGCTGGACGAACAGTACTACTCCACCCAGGAAGCGGACCCGTCCTATGTGAACGACCCGGTTCTGAATGAAGCGGGCGTCGTCCTGCTGAAGAAAAAGTTCCCCATCGCCACACACCTGCTCCTCGACCGCCGCTTCCGCCTGATTTATCGCGATGATCTGGCGGTCGTCTTTGCGCGCAATTGGTAGCAACCGAAGCAGTGAGCCATGAGCAATGAGCATCGAGCAATCAGCCGGTTTGGCTCATGGCTCATCGCTCATTGCTCGCCGGCACGAAAATGTTGGCCATCTCGTCGCTGTATACCAGCCGGTACTGCGACCTCAGCGCCGGCAGATTCCTGAGCGCCTTCGCCATCGCCGAGTTCCCCTCTAACAGCAGTGTTCCGGCACGAGCGACCATAGAATCGGAATCCAGCCGCTCCTTCCCTCCCACAACGTCGAAGTACTTCGTGAGAACGTCATCGCCATAAAGCTCCACGCGACTGTCCACCACGACCGGATACTCCGGCAGATACCAGGTCAAGAAACTTCCCCACGAGTACTCGTTAAACAACGGCGCAGGCATTTTGTTCGAAACAATGTAGTCGCATGCTTTAACAGGAAGGTTTTGCCCGACTCGATCCATCAGTGCATTTCGATCCGGCAGGCCAACGGCTGCGATCGTCAGGACAATAGCTGTGGCCGCCGCAACCGCACTCCACTCCCAAGTCCGCACCCTCAGGCGCTGTGACTTGCTTTCATGACACTCAGAGAAGGGCATCCTTGAAAGCACAGCGATCGCTGGCAGGACTACCACCCACGCATCTCTCTGAATGCGAAACGCGAGGGCGGTCCCCGCGAGAAGCACCAGAAGTTCGAACAGTTCTAGTGAGCGGCGGCGGCCGAGAGCCAGAAAGGCGATCATCACCAGCAGCATCAGGACATAATCTTGTGGCCTCCGGAAACTCATCGAAGCCATCCCGGAGAAATGCACGAACGCAACATCGCTGTACTGACTCTCCAAGAACTCCGGAACCAATCGGAATCCGTACGGCGTGACAAACGTGACCAGCACGCACAATACGGCGATTGCGCTCACCTGAACCAGCGGCAGCGAAACACTCCGCGGGCGGAGCCACCGCACATTCAGGACTCTCAGCCAGTGCTCAACGAGTGACGCGATAAGGAACACTGCAAGTAAAGTCAATCCCGCAACAAACTGGATATGCAGATTCGCCCAAAGGCCAAAGAGAGGAATCAACCAGTAGATCCGCCGTACCGATCCCGAATACAAACTATTCAGGAGCAATTGCAATTCGACTGCGAAGAAAAGCACCGACAATACATATGGAAGCGGCTGCAGCCCTGAAATGAGATACTGCGCCAGCGCCGATAACACAATCGCCTTCCAGAAATCGCCGCGTCTCGAATACGCCAGCAGGAAGGTAACCACCGCGACTGCCGTCTTCAACAACATCAGCAATATCGGAATGGCCCGCAAACCGAAAATCTTGTAAGCAGTTCCCAACAGAAGATCGAAACCCCAACTCGAATCGTTCCATGCCAGATTCGAATATTGTGAGAACAGCCCGGTGCGGGGAATCGCGTGGTTCTCTAGAATCCAGATCCCCGTGCGCAGATGCACCCAGACCTCAGAACCCGTCAAAGCAGACAAGTGCGTAGACTCATAAACGGCAGCCGTCGAGAGCAGCACGACTAGAGCAAGGAGCCGCAGTGCGGCTCGCCCCTTCGAGGAAACGACTTCAGTCATTCCTGGTTCTACGCTGGGATTGGTCAGTTGACTCAAGGGGAGATTCTAGCGGATGCATTCGATAGTTCTGGGATTGAACTTCCTAAGCCTTAGCGTTGCGATCCGGGACCGCGCATCCCGACTCCCTTTACCGCCGCGGCAGCCGAACTGTGCACGTGATTGTGGCACGTTAGCGAGCAACTGTTGGTACTGCGGTCATAGGAAACCGGCAACGTCCCGTTCGGGGCCACGACGTTCACATCGAAATTGACCAACCGTTCACCAGTTACATTCGCAGTGCCCGTTCCCATGCCGTGCGCGGTATGGCACACCGAACAACTAAAGCCGTCATTGATGTGAGTGGAATGCATCGACCAGCTGGTATTGGTGTCAACCTGGTTCTGCAGATCGTGACACTTGCCACAAAGCGCGTAAGGCCCATTCACGCTGAAATCAGGATTCGGGAACAGATTCGTGATCGCTTGTCCCGGCAATGGAGCCTGGCTCAACTCGTAACGACGCTCCAGTAAGTGGGTCCACTTCGATCCATGCGGACCGTTGGGGCCTGTCCCGCCAAATTCGCGG
>QIAL01000226.1 GCA_003225535.1 Acidobacteriota bacterium
TAGAAATCGTCGTTAGTAGCGACGTAGCTTGCTAGGTCTCTGCACTAGATTTGTCCGACGCGGAGAGGTGCGTGAGTGGTTGAAACGATCCGCCTCGAAAGCGGACATACCTTAACGGGTATCGTGGGTTCAAATCCCACCCTCTCCGCCATCATTTTGCCATTAATTTATTGTCTGTTTTGATCCCTCCCGTAGCGGCGGCTTCCAAACTCACCAGAGAGGCGTGCTCATTCTTAACCGGCCGAGGAGTCGGCGAGTTGATTGCAGATTTGGTGGATGATTTCCTGCCTGATTTCGTACTCCAGGAGTTCAGCGTCCGTTGCTCCTCCAAACGTTCGTGACTCCAGAACCTCGGTCTGCTTCTTGAGCAACTGATTCAGTTCGGCCCGCAATTCCTCGACGTGGTTCTTTTCCATACTGCGTTCTTTTTAGTGGAGCGGCACGTTGGATGTTCCATACTCAATAGTGAATAGTTTGGTAGCAGGTCAAACGGGTGTACATACCCTATACACCGCAATAATCCTCGCGGAACTTGGCACTGAGGCTGAAAGAACGGTGTTTGCGTGTTCCATGTCTCCTGCTATGATTGCATTGCCTACTTCGTTGTGCTTTTCCCCTGTGATCCGCTCCTTTACCTAAGGAGTATGAGGTAGGGCTATGCTTACCGGTGGAGTTTTCCCTGCACGAACGCCGCGAAATGCACTGATCCGTTACGTCCTTGCGATCACCCTGACTTTGATCGTCCTGTTGGTTTGCCACTCGCTGAATCCTTTCGTCGGCGATAATGTTACGTTCATCGCCCTTACCCCGGTGGTTGCTTTCGTGGCCTGGTATTGGGGTCTCGGGGAATCCCTTCTCACGGTCCTCCTCGCCCTAGGTGGAACGATGTACTGGCCGATTCCTCAACATTCACTGTCAGTCCCCAGCCTGGCTCAATCTGCTGGTGCCCTGGCATTTATTTTCACTTCCGCGGTCATCGTAGCTTTGGGGGAAGCGCGTCGTCGCGAGAACGAAAAGCTACGAAACGCGCAAGGGGAGCTCGAAAGTCGCGTCCAGGAACGAACCGCAGAACTCGACTCCGCGAACCAGAAGCTGCGCAGACTCACATCTCGTCTGCTCGAATTGCAGGACGAGGAAAGGCGCCGTATCGCGCGTGAACTACACGATAGCATCGGGCAAATGTTGGCCGCTGTTTCCATGAATTTGTCGGCAGCACGAGCGGACATCGATCGCCTCACCAAAACCACGGCCACACTCACGGACAGCGAAGATCTGGTTCAGCAGATGTGCAAGGAAGTCCGCACGATTTCTCATTTGCTCCATCCTCCTTTGCTCGATGAAGCCGGGCTAGCTTCAGCCCTCCCCTGGTATACCGAGGGATTCGCACGGCGGAGCAAGATCAACGTCAATCTTGACTGCCCTGATGATTTCGGTCGAATACCACGCGAGATGGAGACCGCGGTTTTTCGGCTTGTGCAGGAATGTCTTACGAACATTCATCGGCATTCTGGAAGTCCGACGGCGAAAATTCGCCTTCATCGCTCCAACCATGAGGTTGTCATTCAGGTAGAAGACAAGGGCCAGGGTATTCCATCTGAGAAGTTGGGTAGCATGACGTCCGCTGGGACTCCGGGAGTGGGAATCACGGGGATGAAAGAAAGAGTCAGACAACTGGGTGGAACGCTGGAAATCAGCTCCGACCATTCGGGTACAAAAATTGTTGCGCGGTTACCCATTTCCGAGACCTCATCGAACGAGGACTTGAGCTCCACGCAGGACGCATCCTCATCGGCTGCCGCCTAATCTCCCCCGCGTCTTGTCTCGCTGGACGGCGGCCTCGGGTTGCGATTATCCTCTCCCCTCATGGACCGACGAACCTTCCTTCAAGGCACCCTCGCGGGCGCCGCCACCTTGGCAATTCCCCACCGAGCCACCGCCGCTGAGGCGGACCTCACTCCTGTCTGGACCCAGATCGAGAAACATCACGACGAAGCCGTCCAGCGATTGCAGGAATGGATCAAGCAGCCCTCGATCGCCGCCGAGAACCGCGGAGTCCATGAAGGCTGCGACCTCACGATGCGGTTCCTGCGCGAAGCTGGATTCAACGAGGTCACAAAGATTCCCACCGATGGTCAACCGGGAATTTTTGCCAAGCTCGATGCAGGAGCGCCGAAGACCCTCGGACTCTACTTCATGTACGACGTCAAGCAGGCGGATCCGGCCGAATGGTCATCGCCGCCGTGGACTGCGTCGTTGGTCGAGAAGCCTGGTCTTGGCAGGGTGATCGTTGGCCGTGGCGCGGTGAACCAGAAGGGCCCGGAGTCTTCATTCATCGCGGCGCTCCACGCGATGCGCGCCGCCGGCCGCCAGCTCCCGGTGAACCTTGTCCTGGTGGCTGAAGGAGAGGAAGAGATCGGCTCGCCGCACTTTCCGCAGATCGTAAATCGTCCTGAAGTGATGGCCGCGCTCCGCCCCTGCATGGGAATCTTCATGCCTTCCGCCGAGCAGGAGTTGGATGGCAAAGTAACGATGACCCTAGGTGCCAAGGGCGTCGTCGAACTCGAGCTGGTTTCGAGTGGAGAGCGCTGGGGACGCGGTCCGCGGCGCGACATTCACTCCAGCAACAAGGCCCGAGTCGATAGTCCCGCGTGGCATCTCGTCGAAGCCCTGGCCACGCTGGTGTCACCTGATGGCAACGATCCCGCGATCGAAGGCTTCGCCGACAAAGCCCGTCCGCTCTCGGCAGCCGAAAAGTCGATGATCGCTACCGCCGCCCAACGACTCGACGAATCCGTGGCCAAGAAGCAAATGAGCGTCGATCACTGGGTCCACGATGTGAGCTGGCAGGAAGCGCTTGAACTGTTGGAGTCGCGCCCCACCGTAAATATTGAAGGCTTGGTCGGCGGCTACACCGGCCCCGGCGGAAAGACCATTCTTCCCCACCGCGCGGTCGCGAAAATCGATATGCGGCTCGTTCCCGACATGAAAGCCACCGAAGCTCTCGCCGCACTCAAGGCTCATCTGGCCAAGCATGGTTTCGGCGACATCGAGGTGAACATGACGGGCGGATACGACCCAAACAGCACTCCTGGCGATGCCGCACTCATTCGCGCCCAGACCGCTGTCTACAAGCGAAACAACATCGACCCCATCGTGCTCCCGCGCAGCGCAGGTTCCTGGCCCGGTTACGTATTTACGAACGAACCTCTGCATCTCGCCGCCGGCCACTTCGGATTCGGTCACGGCAGCGGAGCCCATGCCCCCGACGAGTACTACGTCATCGAATCGAAGAACGAAAAGGTGCAAGGCATGGACGGCGCAGCGCGATCGTTCGTCGAGTATCTATACGAGATCGCTTCGACAACATGATTCTCGGATGCCCCAGCCTTTCGCGCCTTTTGCGAAAGGCTGGATCGTGAGAAAGGAAATGCAAATGGCAAAGTCAACACGCCGTACCCTGTTGCGAGATGGCTGTCTCGCCGTCGGCACTGCTGCTCTCTTCTCTTTAAGTACACCGGAAGCAGCGAGGGCACAAAGTGAGTCCGCCAGCGTTTTCCATGTATTCGCATTTCAATGGAAGCCAGGAACTTCCGAAGCCCAAAAAGACAGAGCCGCGAAAGAGATTGCCGCCTTCCAAGGAGTAATCCCTGGACTTCTTCAGACCCATGTGGGCCCAAACATTTCGCCGCGAGGAAAGGGCTATACATTTGGCGGCATCATGCAATTCAAGGACAAGGCAGCGCTTGATGCTTATGTGCAACATCCGGCGCATCAAGCACTGCTTGTGTGGCTCGTGCCCCTAATCGATGCAATCGAACTGGACCTTCGTGCATGAGTGCGGATCTCAACTCGGCAAAAGTGCGGCACTGTTCTGCGTTGGAGCGGGCGAAAATACGGGGGCAGACGAAACGTTCATGGGTTCATCGGACCGAAATAATCGGTTGCGTCTAGTCTGTCCCCACATTTCTTACTTCACATTCCCTTGTATGAAAGAGTTACCGTCTTCGAGCCTTTGGCGGGTATCGTTGCGACATATGCAAGCACTGCGGAAAGGTCTGCATAGGTCGGAGTGGCACCAGCCCAGTTGTCAGCAAAAGCGCATGGGTTAGGGCCGTACACGGTAGTCTGCACAAAGCCGTCCCATGCCGGGAATTGCGGCGTCCCCACGTTCTGCAAGGCTAGCCCATAGCGTTGGGTTAGCGCCGCCGGGTCCGGCGAACTATTCCATATAAAAGCGCCGTTGCCGGTTCCACTCCCGAAATTGAAATTGAAGTTGTCCGCATCGATATCGGCATAGCGGACAAGATAGGCAGTTCGCGCCACGGCGGTGTTGTTCTTGAGAGTCATCACCACTTTGACGGACGAGGTTCCGGCCACCTGAGTGATCGTCTGAGTCAGCGTCCAGAACCCGTCACTGGTGTTGCGTGTGAACTTCATCGAGGTGGCGGTCTGGCTGACTAGCGAAGTCGCACCCCAATTTCCGCTGTCTCCATAGGCATAGTCGTAATACTGAGTCGGAACATTGGCGTCACAAAGCCCGTAGCCCTCGCCGCCGAGCAGGGCCGCGTACGTGTGATTGACTTGCACATACCCGTGAGGAGTCTCAAGGTATGTGATGTTGCCGTTCGGAGTGATGCAATACGAGAGATACGTATTACCAGACCCCGAAGTGAACGTCCAGTAACACGTTTGTATCGCAGTTGGGCTGTTGGACGCCGCTTCGAGCGCGGGTGGTTGAACGGCGCGACCTTGTAGTTGTTCCAGTGTGACGTTCGAGCTTCCAGTCTGAGCGAAGCCCGAACAGCCCAGGGCGAAAATAGAGAGCGCCATCATCCAATTTTTCACGATTTCAACTCCTTTTCTGTCATCGTCTCTGAAAATCTAAGCTGTACAGCCGGCGGGTGCTAACACCTGTGGGCGTGCGCCTTGGGTTGCGCTCGGACTCATGGCCAATTGAGCGTGGGCCTGCATGGCATTCCCCCAGGGTCAGGGCACGGGTAAGGACAGAGATTGGCCCATAGGTTCTCTTTTTTCATCTTCTCCTCACTTGTTGATCGATTTGGAGCGGAGAAGATGGAGTAGCGAAAGTCCCCCCGACTTCCGCTACGCCCAATTCCCCTATCAAGGCCGGAATCACTCGGCTCTACTTGTGATATCGAAAACAGAAGGGGAAACACGACAGGAAAAATGTCCTATCGAACGATTTGTGGATCTGGCTTGAAGACCAGGAGCTTTGAGACTGATTGTTTTGCGGAACAAAGATGCACAAGCGCAATCAGTCGCCAAAACACAGGCGCAAACTATGAGGGCTGCACACTTCTACCTGCTTTGACCAGCCGCATTTGGAAACCGAGGCATAACGACAAACATCAGGTTGTGGTTGCCGATAACCATGCTGAGGTACTCGCAAAACCCGCCGATCATCGCTCCGATCAGGTTTGCGCCGAAGAAAGACGATGGATTCGATGCTTGTCGGAAGGTCGTGGAGAAGATCAGGCCGGCAAAAAAGATCGGCAGCGGCACCACGAGAAGAGACCACAGCAATCGTTCGTCGAAACTTAGCGCCAGAACAGTGTCGCGCTTAATGAAGTAGAGCAGCAGCAGAGATGCGATCAGCGGCGCGTACAGCCAAGTCCGGAAACGGCTCATGCGCATGGCCACCAAATTCGCAGCCAGCACCATCAGGAGAACGCCGGTCACAACCACCAACGTTACAAACCAGGTGGTGCCAAAGTAGAGGGAACAATCCCCAATGCTCTTCGTCTCCAGCAGCAGAAAAGCCAGCCCCAGAAACAGAAAGTGGCCGTCGTTCATGCCGAAGCCGCGGCCACGCAGCATGAACACCGCTGGTATGGTAATCGCCAGTAGAATCCCAATCACGATCAGGTAGTCAGCCGGGATGGTCTTGCGAGACAGGTAGAGAAACGGCCAGTCATCTGTAGGGGCGACGGCATCGGACAAGTCGTCGCCTGCGGGCAAGACGGTCCGCACGAATCGGCCGAACTGAGGCGGTGGGTCTGGGTGCTGACCACGGAAAGCGCAGATGACGACCTGTCCCTGACTTTCATAAACAACAGGCATCTGATTCGTCGCCAGTGCAACCATTCGCACCAGCTTGCGGGCGAGCCACTCGTGCCCGGCCATGAACGAAAGGGACAATACTCCGTTCTCGTTCAGCAGTCGGAAGGCCGACTGCATGCTTTGCACGGTGTAGATATAACCGTCTAAGCGGATATTGGTCATCGAGCTAAACAGTGTTTGTGAATCCAGAAAGCCGAAGACCACCATGTCGTATCCGCCGCTTGAGCGCCGCAGAAAAGCCCGGGCATCTTCGACATGGACTCGGACCTTCGGATTCTCATAGATTGCCGAGGCATTGAATCGGTCCGAGAGCTTGACCAACATCGGGTCGATTTCCACCGCATCTACTTGTTCGGCTCCGTTCAGCACCGCAATCTCTGTGTCCGTGCCTCCCCCTGCCCCTAACATGAGTACTCGGCGGTGGGCCGAAGCCAGCGCATACGGCAAGTCGTATTGTGCTCGCGCGGTGAGAATCTCGCTTCTTTTCTGCGCAGAATACCGGCTCGGATCGGAGGTGCCATCGCTCTGAAGAAAATAATGATTGACCCTTACGTCGTAGATGGGGGGATCCTGCATCGTGCGCAGCCCCGGACGCGGCTCGCGCACGGGAGTCTTCCCTCCCATTTCGGTCACGATGATGCAATAGTACGGTGACCAGATTGCACTCGAAGTCACCGAAAAATACACTCCAGCCATCGCCAGAGCCAGCATCGGGATCGCGCGCAACCACTGTCCTCGCGGAAGAAGGAGAATAATCGCGACAGCCACCAAACCCATTCCCAGCGTCGGTGAAAAGTACTTCAGCGAGAAAAGACCGAAACCCAGTGTCCCCGCAAGGCTGCCGCCCAAGTCCCAGGAGTAAGCCAGTAACGGGGGCAGAGCTTCAAAGAGCGATCCGATCCGCTGCCCTACCGGTACGAACACGATTGCGTTGCTGACGAAAATACCCACCAAGCTTACGTAACGCAAAAGTTGAGGACTAGGTGTATAGAATCTGCTCTCCGAAGCAGTAGTCGGTAGCGTGACGAAATGGGCAATCAATAGCCATACAACGTTGATGAGTAGCAAAGCCGGCAGCCATCCAAAGAGCGATTTCTTTGCCTTTCCAACGATCGCTCCCACACCCAGACCCAGGAAAGAACTAATCAACATCAGATTCGCGTAATAAGCGATCAGTCTTACAACCGCAGGCTCCCAGCGAATCACCATCAGTTCGAGAAAGAGAGCGAGAAATGAAAGACAGAACAACTCCAGCCCCCGCCGTCTGACATCCAAATCTGTCGGTTGAGCCGACAGAGCTGGTGATTGGGTGGAAACCATGTAAGCTTCTCCTTCGGGATGCCAAGACGTGGTGCTGTCTGATTGCAGAATCGTCAATTATTGCAAATCCGCTCGGCGGTGTGCTCCATCCTTGGCGCATTTCGGAGAAAGTGGGGATTCCATAGCGCCCTGAAACGAAATGTGGGCCGTCCAACATTTTTCTCGCACAAACCAAAATTTCGGGAGCGCACCGGTGCGAGGTTCCGACCCTTGCAAACAGCCAGACCGCATAAGAGCAAAACTGCGGCGAGATGTGGCATACGACTTTTCCGCTTCTGGTGCATGGCAGCATCGGCAATAATGGCGGCATGCTAAATCGCCGCACTTTTCTCAAGACAGGAGCAGCCTCACTTCCCGTGGCCGCCGCCATCCAAGCTCTAAAGTCCTCGGCGGTCTCCTCGGACACGATCGCGGATGTGGCGACAAGCGGACCCGCTCCGAAACTCATCCCTCTGCCGGCTCGCCTCGCTCCCGTCGATCCCGCCACCTTACCGTGGCAGGAGAAGATACGCCGCGTCGGCCAGAGCAACATGACGGAGCACGATCCCGCCGTCATGAACATCGAGGAATGGGCCGACTACTGGCATTCAGCCGGAGCGGATGTCGTTTTCATCAGCGTGACCGGCATACTCGCCTTCTATCCGTCAAAGGTAAAGTTTCACCGTCAGGGAAAGTTTCTAAACGGCCGCGATTTCTTTGGTCAATGTGTCACTGCAGCACGGAAGCGCGGCATGCGGGTGGTCGCGCGCATGAGCCCAGACCTGAACTGGGGTGACGCGCTCGAGGCGCACCCGGAGTGGGCGATGCGCGCCGCCGACGGATCTGTTCTCCTCCGCGATGAAGATCCTCGCTTGTTCCACACCTGCATGTTCTCCAGCTACATGGACGAATACATTCCGGCGATCATGCGCGAAATCAATTCGTTCTACGACGTGGATTGCTTCTACACCAATGGATGGCCACCGATCGGTAGCCTGCCCAACTGCCACTGCGCCATCTGCAGCAAGCTACCCCTATCGAATACAACCGCTTACTGGCACGCATTCAATGACCGCGTCCTTGAGCTGTGGAACAAGTACGACGCGATCGCGAAAGAGAAAAAGCCCGATAGCTTTTTCTTCGCCAACCTTGGAGGCAACGTCCGCTGCGGCCCCAATCTCGATCAGCTCGGCAAGACCGCAGTATGGTTCCAGGCCGACAATCAAGGCCGAACCTCCGACGACCCAACAGTGTGGGGATGCAGCTTGCAGGGCCGCGTCTGCAGCGCCGTCATGGACGGGAAGTTTGCGGGCAATGTCACCGCCGCCTACTCGACAGGAACGGTGCGCTGGCGGAATGCTTCGAAGAATCCCGCCGAAGCGAAGATGTGGCTGAACGAAACTGTGGCCAGCGGCATGGCGCCTTATTTCCACTTCATTGGATCAGAAGCAGGCTTCGGAGAAGATCGCCGATGGCAGAGAGTCGGCGCCGAGTACTTTCAGTGGACGAAGAAACACGATGCTCATCTCAAGCCACGCCGCTTCCTCGCGAACATCGGCGTCGTGATCGGACAAAGCACGCAGCTGCTTTACCAGGGTCCTGCAGTGGCTCACGCCCATTCCTACATGCGCGAGACGACTCACGGCATGTACGAGACTCTGCTCCGCGGCCGCTTTGCCTTCGACTTCGTGCACGAAGACCGGCTTGATCTAGAACGGGTCAGTAAATACCGTGCGCTGCTGCTACCCAACATTGCCGTTCTCAGCGATCACCAATGCGAGCAACTCCGCGCCTACGTGCACTCCGGTGGGTCGCTGATGACTAGTTTCGAGACCAGCCTGTACGACGAGAACCTTCAGCCACGCGCGGAATTCGGGCTCGCGGAACTGCTCGGCATCCGCAAAGCCGGAGACGTCATCGGCAGCAACGGAAATGCGTATTACGGCCGCATCGAGCGCACGCATCCAATCCTGGAAGGCTTCACAAACACCAACTGGCTGCCCGGTGCGCAGAACCGGGTTCCGGTGAAACCGGTGCTCGATCCCGTGCTCACCGTTGTCCCCGGCTTCGTGCAATATCCACCGGAATTGGCGTACCCACCCGTCTCGCGCACCGATGAACCGGCAGCCGTACTGCGCGAAAACGGCCCGAGCCGCATCGCTTACTTCCCGGGAGATATCGAACGCACCTTCTGGCTCACCGGGCACGGCGATCTGCTGCGACTCCTGCACAACACCATTCGCTGGATTACTCACGACGAAAAGGTCATACAGGTCGAGGGCGACGGACTCGTTGAGTTGTTTGCCTGTGAAACATCTCCCGGGTACGCCGTACACCTGCTCAACTATACGAATCCGAACGCGCACCATGGCTGGCTGGAATCGACCTACCCGTTGGGAGCACAGACCGTCAGTATCACGGTGCCAACTGGGGTGAGGGTCAAAAGCGTCGACCTGCTGCATGCGGAGAGCAGTGTTCCATTCCAGATCGAATCGCAGGTGTTGCGGTTCACAATTCCGCGTGTAGACGACTACGAAGTCGCCGCGATTACGGTCGGCTAAGTGGTCACGAGTTTCTTGTTTGCGCCACAAGACTAACACTGTTGGGCGGCGATTTTTCGGCGTGCCGACTGGGAATTCTCAGCGCTTTCGCCTAGAATGCTCCCACTCACCTCTCGGGACTCATTGAGCGTCCAGCATGCCTGCCACACTCCCGGCCACCTCCGAAGCTCCCGCTGAATTTGCCGCCGGCAAAGTCGCCGGACCTTGCGTATTCGTTCTCTTCGGAGCCTCCGGCGACCTCACCAAGCGCAAGCTGATTCCCGCTCTCTTCAATCTGGTGAAAGCGAAGCTGCTCCCCGACACCTTCGCGGTCATGGGAGTCTCGGTCGACGATCTCGATGTCGAGGCCTTCCGCAAACAGGTCAGCGAGTTCTTGCCGACGAACGATCCCGCGGCGCTCGATTGGCTCCGCAGTCGCCTCTTCTACGAGCGCGGCGACTTCGGCGATCCCAACACGTTCGCGAAACTTCGCGATCGTCTCGCCGCCATCGACGCCGAATCGCACACAGAAGGCAACTACCTCTTCTACATGGCGACCGCGCCCAAGTTCTTCGCGTCGATAGTCCAGCAGTTGGGCCGTTCCGGACTCTCCACGCAGGGCAACGGACGCTGGCGCCGCATCGTCATCGAAAAGCCTTTCGGAACCGATCTCGAATCCGCCAAGACCCTCAACCGAGACATCAAGAGCGTCCTGCAGGAGAACCAGATCTACCGCATCGATCACTACCTGGGCAAAGAGACCGTGCAAAACATCATGGTCTTCCGCTTCGACAACGCGATTTTCGAGCCCATCTGGAACCGCCGATACATCGATCACGTGCAGATCACCAACGCCGAAACCGTCGGCGTCGAGCGCCGCGGCGCCTACTTCGACAACGCCGGAACTCTGCGCGACATGGTCCCCAACCACGTCATGCAACTTCTCAGTCTCACGGCGATGGAGTCTCCCGTATCCTTCTCAGCCGACGCCGTCAGAAACGAGCAAGCCAAAGTGCTGCATTCGCTGCAGCCGCTCAACTCCGAAGACGTGCTGGAGAGCAGCGTCCGCGGCCAGTACGGCGACGGCATGATCGGCGACGAGAGAGTTCCGCGCTACCGCTCCGAGCCCGGAGTGAGCCCCGAATCGCGCACCGAAACCTTCGTCGCCCTCAAGCTCAATATCGACAACTGGCGATGGGCGGGTGTTCCCTTCTATTTCCGGACTGGCAAACGCCTCGCGAAGCGCCATACCGAAATCGCCATCCGGTTCAAGCGTATGCCCTTTCAACTCTTTCGCAATGCGTCCTTGCGCACTGGCCATACCAATACCCTCGTCATTCAGATCCAGCCGGTGGAAGGAATCTCCCTGAGTTTCGGCGCGAAGATTCCCGGTCCCGTGCTGCGTGTCGGCTCGGTGGACATGAGTTTCGAATATTCGAAATATTTTGGCGCCGACGCGTACACCGGATACGAAGTGCTGCTCTACGACTGCATGATGGGAGACGCTACCCTGTTTCAGCGCGCCGACATGGTCGAGGCCGGATGGACCGTCATCGACCCCGTCCTTGATGTCTGGAAGGCGCTTCCGCCGCGCAAGTTTCCTAACTACGCCTCTGGCACCTGGGGACCGGCGGAGTCCGACCACCTGCTCGAAGCCGACAACCGTCAATGGAGGAAAATCGAGCCATGATTCTCGCCGGAGAAATCGGCGCCACCCGCACACGCCTCGCCGCCTTCGAAACCGAAGGCAATCGCCTGAAGTGCGTGGTCGAGAAGACATTCAAGAGCCAGGAGCACGGCGGCTTGGCCGAGATTCTGCCTCAATTCACGCGCACCGAGGGCATCCCCGTTCACAGCGCCTGCTTCGGCGTTGCCGGGCCCGTGCGCGCCGGACGCAGCAAGATTTCCAACCTTCCCTGGACCATCGATGCCAAAGAGCTCGCGGCCCAACTCAAGCTGCCTACGGTCGGCTTGCTCAACGACCTCGAAGCCTACGCCTACGGGATCGATGGCCTCGAGTCCAAAGACTTCGTCACCATCAGCCCGGGTTCCGAAGATGCTGAGGGCAACCGCGCCGTGATCTCCGCCAAGACCGGACTCGGCATGGCCGGCCTTTTCTGGGACGGATTCCGCCACCATCCCTTCGCCTGCGAAGGAGGCCACGCTGATTTCGCGCCCAGAGACGCGACACAAACCGAACTGCTCGCGCATTTGCAGAAGGAATATGGGCGGGTCAGCTGCGAACGCATTCTTTCCGGGCCTGGTATTCGCCACATCTATGATTTCCTCCGCGACACAAAGAAAGCAGCAGAGCCGGCCGATCTGCGAGCACAAATAAACGCAGCTGCGGATTCCTCGCCGCTGATCTCGCGTCTCGCCCTCGAAGGCAAGTCGCCGATCTGCGAGCAAACGCTTTCAATTTTTGTGAGTGTATTCGGAGCTGAAGCGGGAAACTGCGCCCTGCGCTACATGACGACCGGCGGCATCTACATCGGCGGAGTCATCGCCGCCAAGATCGCGCCCAAAATGCAGGATGGAACTTTTATGCAGGCCTTCCTCGACAAAGGCCGCATGGAATCGATCCTCAAAGACATGCCAGTTCAGATCATCGCAAACGACGACTGCGGCCTGATCGGAGCCGCCCGCTACACGCTGGTGCAAAAAGCATTCAAAGGCAGCAGCCGCGCCGCGGACTAGCCTGCTGGCAGTAGTCACACCGCAGCCGCGTAGCGGCGGAACGTAAAAGCCCGGCACGGAGTGCCGGGAAGGCCTACCCAATCAAACTGAGTCCGCTTTAGCGGACGGCAAGCTCTTGAACCGTCGGGCTCCGCGCCGCGCACGCCCTTCAATACCCTCACTGCAACGGGACAGAGTCGCCTGAATCGTCGGTTCCGCCTAAAAGCTTCCCTGGTAACACCTACCGTCCGCGCTCACCAGTCAGCATGATCATGCTCCCGGCAGCCTAAAGATGATCTGCACGCCAGTCTGGATTTCCACGGTCTCGCCGTCGGATTCATAAGGGATATACCTCCACTTCTTGACCGCTTCAACCGCTGCCGGAGCGAGCATGGGATGTCCATTGACCAACTGGGTATCGCGAACCTCGCCCAACTTGTTGATGATGATCCTGAGAATCACAGTCCCTTGAATCCTCGCCTGCCGCGCTAGTGGCGGATAAACCGGAGCGACTTTGTACACCAACCGATCATGCATATCTTCGGCCGTTACCGGAACCGGTGATTCTGCCTGGGCCGCGGATGTCCCGTATCCTGCTTCGCTCACTTTCGAGAATTCCACACGAATCGTGGTCTCGACGACTTTCGGAATGCCATTCACTTCGTAACGCCGATACTTCCACTGTTTCACCGCGTCCAGAGCCGCGGGAACTAGCATTGGATGCCCGCTCACCATCTTCAGATTTTCAACGTTTCCGTTCTTATCGATCGTTGCTTTCAGCATAACCACACTTTCACTCCCGATCTGCAGGTCTCCCGAAGGAGTGGCTTTCACTGTGTGGATCAAAAGCCTCCGCATCGTTTGCTCGGGAACGCTCACTACGTCGCTGGCGACCTGGGCCGCCGTCGGAAGCAGGCAAGAGCTCACGACCAACAATCCAGCGAAAGAACACTTCATGACCCCCTCCACCGATTGCACAAACGGAAGAAAGACCTACATTAGAACGCCGGAACTCCAAGATCCTGCGCTTTTCCGACACGAGACCCGACGATTAGTTTCCCCGCGCCGCGGCGCCAACAAATTTCCCCACCGCCTCGACTACCTTTTCCGGCTGATCCCGTTGCGGAGAGTGCCGGCAGTCCTCGAGCGTCAACACCTCCACTGGCCCGCCGCTCTGCCTCCGAATGGCCTCCACTTGCGCCATGGTCCCGTACTGATCTTCTAGCCCCTGAATCACCAGGGCCGGGCAGGTGATCCGGGGCAGATACTCCTCGATATTCCAGCTCCGAAATGCCCGATCCAGCCAGATATTGTTCCATCCCCAAAACGTACGCGCCGCGTCCCGATGATGCCGCGCCAGCTTCTCCGGCAGATTGGTAGTCTCGAACTTTACCTTCGCCTGGGCGATGCTTGCCAAGCTCAAGTCCTCGACGAGCACATGCGGCGCCAGCAGAACCAGCCCGCGTACCCGATCATGCACTCCCGCATAGATAATCGCGATCGAGGCGCCATCGCTGTGTCCTACCAGAATCGGATTCTCGATCTCCAATTGTGAAAGTAGATCCGGCAGCGATTGCAGCGCCTCCTCATGCATGTACCGCACACCGTGAGGCTGGCTCAGCAGATCCGAATGGCCGGATCCATAGCGCGAGTAAACCGTGACCGGACATCCCGTAGCCTCGGCAACCCGCGCCGGAAAGTCCTTCCAATGCGAAACCGAGCCCAACCCCTCGTGAAGAAACACAAGCTCCGGCGCATCCTCGCGGCCACCGCGGATCCGCAGCACTTCCAGTTCATGGCCGGAAACATTGAACCTAACGATCACTTTTCTCAAAGCCGCAGTCCCCACGAGGGCGCTTTCCTCTGCGACCTCTGCGATGTGTCTCCGCGATCTCAGCGTTCAAAAGGTTTATCGCAAAAAACGCAAAGCGCCGCCGATGATGCAGGAATCTCCCAAACGTAACCACAACCACCCTGCATCGAACCTGTAAGATATCGTAAGCTATAGGTGGAGGAGATTCTTGCGCTGCAGTCGCTGCGGCAATGAAAACTCGGAGCAGAACCGCTTCTGCGGCATGTGCGGCGGATCGCTATTAGCGACGCCCCCGGCTAAACCTGCCGAGCCCCAGTCTGTCTCGGTCGCCGCTGCACCAACGGCTACCAGAGCAGTCGCGGGACCCGCTCAGGAACCGCCCCGCCCCGTCGCGGAAGGCTCGTCCTCCATTAGTGGACCATCTTTTCTAGGCTTGAACGATCCCGCTCCGGGCAGAGGCGCGCCGCGCAAACGCGCGAGCCTGAGCATCGACCCCCACTCCGCGCCCGGTTCCAATCTCGACTATCTGCTCGATGAAGAAGAACCCACGCACCACTGGGGCATCGGCAAAATTCTCCTGATTCTCATCGCTCTCGGTCTGGCGGCTGGTTTCGGCTATTTGCGATTCAAAGATCAGGGCCTCGCGTGGCTGAACCCATCGAAGAAACCTTCGGCCGCGGCGCAAAATTCCACCGCACCAGACACGACGACCACGCCTCCGCCGTCTACGAACACCACGACCGAGTCGCAGCCCCCGCCGCAGCCGAGTGCAGCCGCGCCATCGCAACCCACAACCGCGGCTCCTGCGACTCCACCAACCGGCACCCCGGCCGCGACTCCCGCCCCAGCCGCACCCGCTCCGACCACTCCCGCGCCGTCCGATACCCCCAAACCAAATGACGCGCCTGCGGATACTGCTTCGGACAAAGCAGCGGCCCCCGCTGACTCAGAAAAGGCTGCTTCGCCCGCGGACAAAGACTCGTCGACTCCCAAGGACGCGTCGGATAATCCACCTGCCGCAACCAAGCCCGTAGCGAAACCGAAACCCACGCCCAAAGCTC
Source organism: Acidobacteriota bacterium (assembly GCA_003225535.1). Lineage (GTDB taxonomy): Bacteria > Acidobacteriota > Terriglobia > Terriglobales > Acidobacteriaceae > Sulfotelmatobacter. The sequence continues at coordinate 15,471 of QIAL01000226.1, forward strand.
CCGATCCAAAACCCAGCGCCGCGAGCCGGCCGGTAGCGGCATACGATCCCGTCGCCGAAGCTCAGAAATATCTCTACGGACGCGGCGCTCCTCAGGATTGCGATCGCGGCCTGCGCCTTTTAAGGCCGGCTGCGAACCAGTCGAACCCGAAAGCAATGATCGAAATGGGCGCACTCTATTCTGCCGGGCTGTGCACGCCGCATGATCTACCGACGGCCTATCGCTGGTTCGCAATGGCGTTGCGGAAAGATCCTGAAAACACCGCAGTCCAAGCAGACCTGCAAAAACTCTGGAGCGAAATGACCCCACCCGAGCGCCAGTTGGCCATAAAACTAACTCAGTAGCAGGTAATGAAAACGCGCGGGCGCCCCCATCCTTGTCGCGTTGGTGCGACAGGGTGGGGATTTTGACTTCTAATCCTCGGCAGAAATGTAGTTTACCGCAGTTTCGTCCACGCCTTGCCACAACCCCACCGCTCCAAACTGTGGCGTAACAGGCGGCCGCTGCGAGTTCTGACAAACCTGCGGCATCGCTCGACTAGTCCACGATAACGTTCGTGTAATCCGGAGACCAGTTCTCTACTGCGCAGCATCCAACTCTTAGTGACTCCAAAAAAGCTGGCGCTTCGGGCTGTTCTCGCGGGCCTGCTCACTCTGCCATTTCTGTTACGGGCGGCTCGCGCCCAGTCGATACAAGACGCCTCACCTCCCACGCAACGTTCCATGGGAAGCCGCAAGCATTACACCGGCTTGCCCAATTTTGGCGAGGTCACTCCGAGCCTCTATCGCGGCGGCCAGCCCGGCGCCGATGGCCTGAAAGCATTGCAGAAGATGGGAGTTTCCATCGTGGTCGACATGCGCAGCCAAAGTAAACATGAGCAGGCTGTCGTCGAAAAACTTGGCATGCAATACGTTTCCATCCCCTGGCATTGCCCGTTCCCCGTCGACCAGCCTTTTGTGAAGTTTCTGAAGGTGATCGAGGACAATCCCGGCAAGAAGATCTTCGTGCACTGCCGTCTCGGCGACGACCGCACCGGCATGGCCATCGCCTCCTACCGCATGGCTGAAGAAGGATGGTCCGCCGATGAGGCCATGAAAGAGATGGAGCTCTTCGGATTCGGAGGAATCCACCGAGTCATCTGCCCGGCGTTAGCACATTATGAAAAAGATTTTCCCAAACACATCAAAACAAATCCCGCCTTCAAAGAGCTGCAAGCCATCAAGAAATAAATCGCGGATCAATCGATCCCGCAGATCCTCTTCTGATCCGCGAAATCCGCGTGAATCTGCGGTAAAGAAGTTTCGATGGACCTAGACTTCGTCCTGCTCCTTCAACTTGGCAATGACGCTGAAATCTTCCAGCGTAGTCGTATCGCCTTTCACCTCACCGTGAGTCGCCAACTCCCGCAGCAACCGCCGCATGATCTTCCCGCTGCGAGTCTTCGGCAGCGTATCGGTGAACCGAATATCATCCGGCTTCGCCAGCGCTCCAATCTCCTTCGTTACCCATTTCCGCAACTCTTCCTTCAATTCATTCGTAGGCTGTCTTCCCTGCTCCAGCGTGACGAATGCGGATATCGCCTGACCTTTCAGTTCATCCGGACGCCCGACGACAGCGGCCTCTGCGACGGCGTCATGAGCGACCAGAGCCGACTCCACCTCCATGGTGCTGAGACGATGCCCGCTGACATTCAGCACGTCGTCCACCCGCCCCATGATCCAGAAATATCCATCTTTATCTTTGCGCGCCCCATCACCGGTGAAGTACATCCCCGGAATCTGCGACCAGTAATTCTTCACATAGCGATCTGGGTCTCCATACACTGTCCGTAGCATGCCCGGCCACGGACGCTTGAGGACAAGAAATCCTCCTGATCCATCCGGTACCGGCTTCCCGTCCATCGTCACGATCTCGGCCACCACGCCCGGGAACGGACGCGTCGCCGATCCTGGCTTCGTGGCAATCGCCCCTGGAAGCGGAGTCAGCATGATGTGCCCCGTCTCGGTCTGCCACCAGGTATCGACGACCGGGCACCGGTTCCCGCCGATCGTCTCCCGATACCACATCCACGCCTCAGGATTGATCGGTTCACCCACAGTTCCCAGCAACCGCAAACTCGACATGTCATGCTTCTTCGGCCACTCATCGCCCCACTTGATGAACGTCCGAATCGCCGTCGGCGCCGTGTAAAACACATTCACCTTGTGCCGCGCGATGATCGACCAGAACCGGTCCTGCTCGGGGAAATTCGGAGCGCCTTCGTACATCAAGCTGGTCGCGCCGTTCTGCAACGGTCCATACACGATGTAGCTGTGCCCCGTCACCCACCCGATATCCGCCGTGCACCAGAACGTGTCTTCATCCTTCAGATCAAAAACTAATTTCGTAGTCAGATAGGTCCCCACCGAATACCCGCCAGTCGTGTGCACCACGCCCTTCGGCTTCCCAGTAGTTCCCGAGGTGTACAGAATGTACAGCGGATGCTCTGCATCCAGCGGCTCCGCCGGACACACATCCGAAGCCTTCGCCATCAATTCATGCCACCAGTGATCCCGCCCCGCCTGCATGTTGATCGGAGTCCCAGTCCTCTTGTATACAACCACATGCTTGACCGACGGACACGACTTCAGCGCCTCCTCCACCGCCGGGAACAACTTCACCTCCGCTCCGCGCCGGTACGATCCATCCTGCGTAATCACCGCCGACGCCTGCGAATCGTGAATACGATCGATCAACGCATTCGATGAGAACCCTCCAAACACTACTGTGTGCGGCGCACCAATCCGCGCGCACGCCAGCATCGCCACCGGCAATTCGGGAGTCATTCCCATGTAAATTGCCACCCGGTCGCCCTTCTTCACGCCCAGCGACTTCAGCACATTGGCGAACTTCTGCACCTCGCGATGCAGTTGCTGATACGTCAGCACCCGCACTTCACCCGGCTCGCTCTCCCAAACAATCGCCGCCTTATTCTTGCGCCATGTCGACACATGCCGGTCGAGGCAGTTGTACGACAAGTTGATCTCTCCTCCCACAAACCACTTCGCCCACGGGCAATTCCATTCGAGCACCTTGTCCCACTTCTTGAACCAGTGCAGCTCCTTGGCCACGCGCGACCAGAACCCCTCCGGATCATCCACCGACTCCTTGTAGAGCCGCTCGTACTCTTCCAGGTTCTTGACATGCGCTTTCTGGGCAAACTCCGGCGGACACTCGAACTTCCGCTGCTCCTGCAAAATGGAATCAATGTTTGTGGATTGCGGATCGATCACTGCTTTGTCGGCCATGGAAAAAACCTCATCCCGGAGGAATGTTCGGTGCCCCTCATTTCGGGCACGAATTCGCAGGAGTTTATTCTACAGAAGAATCCCATGATTTGATTTGAATCACGCTACATCGGCCCCGCTTACGGCAACAGACAAGGAATCCCTTAGTGGTCCTTCTCGTCCTACATGGTTAAAGCATTTGGGTCGGTCACCGTTGCGGCCTCGAACCACTCCAGAACCCGCCGCTCGAATTCCCGCGGCGCCGCCGCGATCGCTCCGCAATGATCCGCACCCGGCACTTCCCAGAGCACAGTCTGCGGAGCTGCCCCATGGATCGCCCGCGAATGCCGCACCGGGATATTCCGGTCGATCTGCCCGTGGATCAGAAGAACAGGAATGTGCGATCTGGCAACCGCACCCTCCGGTGATACCTGCTCCATATCCAGTCCGTACTTCCAGTGCACCTGCAAAAAGGCAACTTCCACCATCGGCCGAAGCAGAATTCTTCCCACCCACGGGCCCATATGAAACGGCTGTCCCATACGGTCATATGCAATTTCTCGAAACGTGGAAAAGGGAGATTCCGCTGCCACAGCGCAGAACCGAGTGTTTTCCTGGAGGGATTGCAGCAACTCAGCTGCCCCCATCGACTCGCCCATCCCATAAACGCATCGTGGATGTGTCGCTGTCAGCAGAAAATCAACCCACCTGCGAATGTCAGATCGCTCGAGCCGTCCATAGGTGGCGAGTTCTCCACCACTCAGCCCATGCGCCCGGGCGTCGGGCAGCAGCACCGTGTACCCATGCGCCAGCAAAAGCTCCGCGTAACCGGTCATCCCCAGCCGGTTATCCCCCAGTCCATGAAGAACCAGCGCAGCGTTCCCGTTGCTCGTTGCCGGTCGCAGCAGCCAACCCCGCAAGACCACTTGATCCGGCGTAGTAATCGAAACATCCTGCAACTCTCCTCGCATCGCGGGAACAGAGCTCTTGAAAGTGGCGGTATTTTCCTCAGTCAATGGACGGCGTGCCGGACGAAGAGTCCCATCCGCCAGGTAAATACCGCCGACCATGCACAGTCCGAGGTAGAGGAGGAGGAGCAGGAGAAGCCAACGCAATCGGCGGCCGCGGCGCATTCTAGGAAGTTTTACGAAGCCCAGCTCAAGGAAGTTCCTATTGAGATTGAGATTGGAGACACCGGCGAGGGCCCGACCGCGGTGCACTAACCACTAAGGGCACTAAGGTTCACGAAAGAAAAACGTCTTCCGTCGGATTAAACGTCCAGAAACCGCGCCCGGTCACGCTCGCTGGGTATTGGACAACTCTCATACCTCCCGAACACCCGGTAGCGGTTCCGCGCAACCAAAGCATAGCCCCAGTCCCGAACTCCCCGTGGCAACCATCCCAGGAACCAAGCCCCTAGACGCCAAAACCCGCCCAGTTCTCGCAGCACAAACATAGCCGCATCCGAGCGCGCCAGCAGCGACTCATCCACAGCACCGCTATTCTCGACGACATAGACGGTATCGAGGTCCGCGGCCCTCACCCCATGCCTCTCCAGCACGCGCTTCGCGAACTCGCTTTGCAGGGACGCAAAACGAAAACTGGCTTTCGAGTCATGTCGAAGAATGAACTGCACTCCTCGATTGCACAGCCCGCAAACTCCGTCGTAAAGTAAGATCGCTTTGCTCAATGCTTGACTCTAGCATCCGACGCCGGGCCGATAACAAACTCTTCCATCCTCACCACGCTGATTACAAGCCGTTGATCGTGGTCCGCTCCGGAATTAAGTCCACTCTCGAGGCAACCAAACGGCTCTCCCGGACTACAATTTCCTCAGGAGGCCTCCCATGCATCTCCGCAAGTTTCCGTGGTTCGTACTTGCTACCGCCCTCCTCGCGTGGGCCGCATCTGCAACTCTGAATGTGCAGATCAGGGAATACGATGTACCCACTCCGAAGTCGCGGCCGCATGACCCCGCGCTCGCGCCCGACGGCTCGCTATGGTACACGGGTCAGGGAGCCAACAAGCTCGGCCGCCTCGACCCGAAGACGGGCGCATTCAAAGAATATCCATTAAAGACCGCCGACTCCGGCCCTCACGGTCTGGTCGCCGACAGCGACGGCAACATCTGGTTCACGGCGATCTCCGGAGGATACGTGGGCAAGCTCGATCCGCAGTCTGGGGAGATTACAGAATATCGCCCACTTGACGGAACCAAAATCGATCCACACACGCCCGCCTTCGATCACGATGGCACTCTCTGGTTCACCAACGAAGAGACCAATTACATCGGCCATCTCGATCCCAAGAATGGCAAGATGACGCTCGTGAAAGTGCCGACAGCGCACGCCGTGCCCTACGGCATCGTCATTCTCCAAAACAACACTCCGTTCTTCTGCGAATTTGGGACCAACAAGCTGGCCGGCGTAGATCCGAAGAACATGACCATCCACGAATACACACTGCCAAACGCCAGCGCGCATCCGCGGCGTCTGGCGCTGGCCCCCGATGGATCGATCTTCTATACGGACTACGCGCGTGGATATCTGGGCCACTTCGATCCTGCTGCCGGGAAACTGCTGAAGGAATGGCCGTCCCCCGGTGGGTCGGGCTCCGAGCCTTACGGAATCGCCACAACTGATGGCGCAGTCTGGTACAGCGAGTCCGGTGTCACACCGAATACGCTGGTCAAGTTCGATCCAAAATCGGAGACCTTCGCCGTCAGACAGATTCCTTCCGGTGGCGGCACCGTGCGCAACATGGTAGCGACGCCAGATCGCCGGCTGTATCTAGCCTGCAGCGGAGTGAACAAGGTGGCGGTGGTTGAGACGGGAAGGTAGAGCTGCAGGAAGTCAACTCTTTATCTTGGCACTCTTCCATCACCAGCAGCACCTGAGATCGCGAAGGCCGAACGCGCCGGGCTCTGGCAGGCCGCTCCGGATCTGATCCGGAGTAAATCGTCGCACCGGGAGGAGATCGGTCGGCAGTGGATCGCACGGAGTGGCCGGATCGACAACTCCTTCGATTAGGATTTGCACCTGCGCCTTCGCGACTAGCGGAATCCTCATCGTCCACTCGCAAACATGGGCAAGTACGCGGTGGAAAATAATCGGGGCGGGAAATATCCACGCCCTGCGCCCGAGCACATCAGCCACCCGCCCTGCGGCTTCGCTGAGCAGAAGCTCCTCGGCGCCGGTGAGTGCAACCGTCTTCCTCAACAAGCGTCCTCCGATCAGCGCGGCGTGCAGTACCTGGACCAAATCCTCGATCGCGAGCGGACGGATCGCCTTTTGCCGAAAGCCTACGGTGGCGAGTAACGGCAGCGTGTAGAAAGCATGACTGAGATGGTCGAGCATATGATCTCCCCGCCCATAAACCATGCCAGCCTTGATGATCGTGTAGTCGAGACCTGACGCGCGCACAATCTCTTCCGCCGCCCACTTCGATTCGTGATAGGCCGATCCGCAATCTGCACGCGCCCGCAAGAAGCTCATTAGCGTGATGCGCCGCACGCCCGCTCTCCGTGCCGCCTCAACCACGTGGCGAGTTCCTTGCACGTGCACCGAGAATATCGGGATCGGAAAGATCACTGGCCACCCAAGTGGCATGATCCGGTGGACCTGCCGGTTTAACCGGGTGCCGCGAAATTAGAACGACTTCGTGACCTTCCCCCAACAGTCGCTCAGCCAGATGCCGTCCCACAAACCCGCTGCCGCCCGTGATTGCAGCCCTCATAATCCGCGCTCCTTCTTTGCCTTGCGGCGATGCAGAAACTGGGTCGGACAAACGGTGCTCAGGAAATCCCCAAGGGCAGACGCGATGCGATCCGGTTGCAGGCGATAAAGAATCCGGTTTCCCACCCGCCGTTCAGAAACCAGGTCGGCCCCCTTGAGGATGGATAAATGACGCGAAATCGATGGCCCGGAAATGGAAAACCGCGCCGCGATCTCCCCGGCTGGCAACTCTCCGCCCTTCAAGTCCTGAAGAATCTGCCGCCGTGTCGGATCAGCCAGCGCGCGAAACGTGCGCGACGCTGCTTTCATAATTGTAGTTTAGCTATATTGCTAAATAGCGTCAAGGCATTTCATGAATGCCACGTCGGCTGACCCAGACAAGACTGCGGGTGCCCCATCCTTGTCTTCGCGCCTTTTGCGAAGACAGGGTGGGGATTTTGACTTCCTCGCAAATGTTTCAGATGTCGCAATCGACTGGAAATCTACTCATACCGCAGCGCCGTCATCGGATCCACCCGCGACGGGTAGCGCGCCGGCAAAGCACAGGCAACAGCCGACACTGTAACGAGCAACGCCGTGCCCGCTAGCAGAATTAACGGGTCGCGCGCGTTCCGCTGCCCCCACTTCTGCACTACCGAGTTCAGCGCAACCGCCAGCACACGCCGCATAGATCACGCTGAACACCGCCGTAGTCGCGCCAATGCCAAGCGCCAGCGAAATCAGCGCCGTCAGCATGAATCCCGGGCTCCTGAGAAATTGCCGCAGTGAATACCGAATATCCTGAAGCAGAACCTGCATAACTGACTCCTGCCATGGACGGAAATGTTTATGTGGGGATAGCCGCCCTCGGCTGTCCGCCGAGCGCAAGCTCGGCTTCTTTTCCACTTAGACATCCCAAAACAACAATGGCGCAAAGCCCAAAGGCCTGCGCCACTAATTTCTCTCTATACTTTCAGAATATCAAATCGGCCATATTCAACCGGCAAGCTTTTGAAAAATATTTCCGCCCTGAAATGAGCAACTTAGCTCAAAAACCTCGCGAAAAGGATCTTGACAAGATTTTGGGCCGCACCGCCTACCCGGCAAGCAGCGCCACTCCGCTCGCCACCAACACCACCGC
>QIAL01000404.1:0-2196 GCA_003225535.1 Acidobacteriota bacterium
GACGCGGCCCCAACTTGCAGGGAATTTTCGGCAAGCCCGTCCAACTCGAAGATGGACGCATCATCATCGCCGACGAGAACTATCTGCGCGAATCCATCCTTGATCCCAACGCCAAAGTCGTGAAAGGCTTCAAGTCCCTCATGCCGACATTCCAGGGGCTGGTCAGTGAAGAGCAACTCAACGCGCTAGTGGCCTACGTGAAATCACAGTCGCAACCCGCCGCAGGCGAGACAAAAGCGCACGCCACGACCGCGCCCGCAGGCGAGCCAGGCAAAGGAAATCAGGTGCAATAGTTTATGGCCACGGCTACTGTTCCATCCGTCGAACGAGAGAATTACCTCAACAAGCACTACGGTGCTGAATCGTGGCTCCTCACCACGGACCACAAGCGCATCGCGCTGCTCTACCTGATCTCGATTACCTTCTTCTTCTTTGTCGGCGGATTCTTCGCCCTGCTCATCCGCCTGGAATTGCTCACGCCCGCCAGCGATCTCGTCCAGGCCGATACCTACAACAAGCTCTTCACTATGCACGGTCAGGTGATGGTCTTCTTCTTCCTGATCCCGTCCATCCCGGCAGTGCTGGGGAATTTCCTTATCCCGTTGATGGTCGGCGCGAAAGATCTCGCCTTCCCGCGCGTCAATCTGCTGAGCTGGTACCTCTACATCATCGGCGGCATCATGATGGTCCACTGCATGTTGACCGGCGGCGTCGATACCGGCTGGACCTTCTACACTCCCTTCAGCACCGCCTTCAGCAACACGAAAGTCATCGAAGCCGGACTCGCCATCTTCGTCTCCGGATTCTCCTCCATCCTCACCGGACTGAACTTTGTCGTTACCATCCACCGCATGCGCGCTCCCGGACTGACCTGGTCGCGCCTGCCTCTCTTCGTCTGGGCGCATTATGCCACCAGCATCATTCAGATTCTCGGAACTCCGGTGATCGCCATTACGCTCGTTCTTGTCGTCGCCGAACGCACCCTGCATCTCGGCATCTTCGATCCCAAACTTGGAGGCGATCCTCTACTCTTCCAGCACCTGTTCTGGTTCTACTCGCATCCCGCGGTCTACATCATGATTCTGCCCTCGATGGGCGTGGTCACTGAGATCATTGCCTGCTTCTCGCGCAAGCGCATTTTTGGATACAGCTTCGTCGCCTTCTCCTCTATCGCCATCGCGGTCTTCGGATTCCTCGTCTGGGCGCACCACATGTTCGTCGCGGGAATCTCCGTCTACGCTGCGCTCATCTTCTCTCTGCTGAGCTATTCCGTTGCCGTCCCTTCCGCTGTCAAAGTCTTCAACTGGACCGCGACTCTGTATAAAGGCTCGATTCGCTACGACGCGCCCATGCTCTACGCCTTCGGTTTCCTTGGCCTGTTCACGATGGGCGGATTGACTGGCCTCTTCCTGGCCGCACTCGGCGTCGATGTGCATGTGACGGACACCTATTTCGTCATCGCGCACTTTCACTACATCATGGTCGGCGGCGCGCTCATGGGTTACTTGGGCGGAATGCATTTCTGGTGGCCGAAGATTTCCGGCAAGCTTTATCCCGAAGGCTGGGCGCGCCTCGCCGCTCTCATCGTTTTTATCGGATTCAACCTGACCTTCTTCCCGCAATTTATTCTCGGATATCTCGGCATGCCTCGCCGATACGCCGACTACAGCCACATGCCGGAATTCCAGATCCTCAACGTGTTCTCGACCGCTGGCTCGACTGTGCTTGGTGTCGGCTACCTGCTGCCCATGATTTACTTCCTGTGGTCGATGCGCTACGGCAAGCCCGCGCCCGACAATCCATGGAATGCCGCCGGACTCGAGTGGCAAACGCAGTCTCCGCCCACGACTTTCAACTTCGACGAAGAGCCCGTCGTGACCTGGGAAGCCTATAACTACGAGGAGATCGATAAAGGTCACAAAGAGGAGGTCCAAGTTGTCGGATAGCCAAGCTGCCGTCCCACACCGCGACGGTCTCCACAACCCTGCTCTGCTCCATCATTTCGCCACAGAAGAGCAGCAGCGCGACTCTGCCAGCTTCGGTATGTGGATCTTCCTTGCGACTGAAGTCATGTTCTTCGGCGGCCTGTTCTGCGCCTACCTGATCTACCGCCGCTGGTATTTCGGAGACTTCGCCGCTGCCAGCAAGTCCATCAATGCGGCGCTCGGCGCCACCAACACGGCTGTCCTGATCTGC
>QIAL01000404.1:2261-7126 GCA_003225535.1 Acidobacteriota bacterium
GGCATCAAGGGCATCGAGTACAAAGACAAATTCGAAGAGCACCACGTTCCGGGCGTAAGTTTCAGCTTCGACCACGAGCAGATTCCCGGACATCCCGGCCAATACGCCAACCCGCAGCACGCCCAGATCTTCTTCTCTCTTTATTTCATCATGACCGGCCTCCACGCCCTGCACATGATCGTGGGACTCGGCATCTTCACTTGGCTCCTATCGATGGCGTGGAAGGGCCGCTTCACGCCACGCTATCACACGCCCTTAGAAATCGGCGGCCTCTACTGGCACTTCGTAGATATCGTCTGGATTTACCTGTTCCCGTTGCTCTATCTAATCGACCGTCACCCGTAACATGGATTGCACATTAAAAAAGACGATCGCCGCCAGCACAACAAATCCCGAGGGTGCCCCACCCTTGTCGCGTTCTATGCGACAGGGTGGGGATTTCGACTTCCCAAGCCGACCCGTCAAAGCGTCTGAAGCGGTATTTCGTCCAACTTTCATCAGCACCTGAGATCATCGTATGCATGACCACTCCAAATCGTCACCGCTGAAGACCTACTTCGCCGTCTGGGGAGCGCTGCTACTAGGCACGTTCCTAACCTACGAAGCCGCATTGATCGATCTAGGCCGTTTCAACGCCGCCGTAGCGCTCATCATCGCGACCACCAAGGCGCTCCTTGTCGCCCTCTTCTTCATGCACCTAAGAGGTGCCAGTGAGAAACTCCTGAAGCTCGTCGTAGCCTCGACAATTTTCTTCCTGATCCTCCTGCTGGCCCTCTCCATGTTCGACTACGCCACCCGCTCCTTCAGCTAGCTTGTGTTGGGACGGACGGTTTCGTCCGTCGCGCGAGCAAAGCGAGCGCGTTATTACCACCGAGCGACACGTTGGAAGAACTCTCCTTCGTAGCGCCGGCGTCCCGCTGGCTGTGGAGGGGGCGTCTCGCCCCCGCGCCCCGCCCGCTCTCCGCAACAGTCTCGATTGCACGCACCCCGAGAACCGCCTCCGTTCGGAATGATGTCATCCAGAACCGTGGAAGAGCGGCCCTTCAGGGTCGCCTCAGCCTCAAAAATCGAAGGGCCTTGAGGCCCCGTGTTCCACCTCAAACTCGACCTCGAATCCCCGCGCCTCCTGCGGTATACTCGCCCGTCAAGCTGATGCGCGAGGTGAACCATGGCATTCTGTAATTCCTGCGGTGCACCCCTCAACGAGGGCACAAAATTCTGCAACAATTGCGGCGCTGCGGTGAGTGGCGTTCCTGCTGCCGCTGCCCAGTCCATCGCTCCCGGCCCGCCGCCGTCCAAAGGCGGCAGCAGCGCCCTCAAGGTCATCCTGGTCATCGTTGGCGTCATCGTCCTGATCGGAGTCCTTGGCATGGTCACATGCGGCATCGTCATCCATCGCGCTATCAAGAGCGCCCACGTCTCGCAGAAGGGCGACAATGTGAAAGTCGAAACCCCCTTCGGCAATATGGAGACCTCCACCGATCCCGAGCAAACTGCAAAGGATCTCGGTGTGGAGATCTACCCCGGAGCCGACCTGCGAAAAGAAGGTACAGCGTCGGTGACATTCGGCAGTCTCCACACGGTCACCGCCAACTTCGAGAGCAACGATTCCGTAGACAAAGTCTGTGATTTCTACAAGCAGAAATTTCCCAGCGCCCAGGTCGCCAGTTCCGACCAGACTCATTGCAGCATCGTCTCTGGCGACAAAGGAAACTCGACGACCATCAGCGTCCAGTCCAGTGGCGACGGTTCCAGATTTACGATCGTCTCCATGACCAAGAAGTCCTAGGACTGAGAAGACCCCGGTTGATGTCAGATACTGCCGCAGATTCCGTGCCAGCTTCAAGACCATCACAGACCGATCCCTTGGGGCTGCACGAAGCCCTGCGAACGCAACTCCGCGGCGACGTGAAATTCGACAATGGCAGCCGCGCCCTCTACGCCACCGACGGTTCCAACTACCGCCAGGTTCCGATCGGCGTTGTTCTCCCGCGCGACGCCGACGACGTCCTCGCCGCCATCTCCGTCTGCCGCGAATACGGCGCTCCGCTGCTGTGTCGCGGCGGTGGCACCTCTCTCGCCGGACAATGCTGCAATGTAGCCGTCGTTCTCGACTTCACGAAGTACATGGGAAATATCCTCGAGATCGATCCCGAGCGCCGCATCGCGCGAGTCCAACCCGGAGTAGTTCTGGATCACCTCCGAAACGCCGCCGAAAAACATCACCTGACCTTCGCCCCCGACCCTGCCAGCCACGACCGCTGCACCATCGGCGGCATGATCGGCAACAATTCCTGCGGCGTCCACTCCATCATGGGCGGTAAAACCGACGACAACATCGAAGCTCTGGACGTAGTGACCTACGATGGCGTGCGCCTAACCGTTGCTCAGAATTCAATCCACGCCGGTACCGAAGATGAAACATGTGGGGACAGCCGCCCTCGGCTGTCCGGCGGCCCGGAAGTATCCGGCCGCAGCGCCTTCACTCGGGTCGATCAAATCACCTCGACCCTCAGGCAAATCGCGGATCAATACGCGGACCTAATCCGTCAAAAATTCCCCAACATCCCCCGGCGAGTCTCCGGCTACAACCTCAACTACCTTCTCCCCGAAAACGGTTTCCACGTAGCCCGCTCGTTAGTTGGCTCCGAAGGCACGTGCGCCACAATCCTCGAAGCCACCTGCCGCCTGATCGAAAGTCCCCCGTCACGCGTCCTCGTAGTCCTCGCCTATCCCGACATCTATCAATGCGCCGACCACATTCCCGAAATCCTCGAGCACAAGCCCATCGGCCTAGAAGGCTTCGACGACCTGCTCGTCTACTACGAGCGCACAAAAGGCATCAACACCGAAGGCCTCGCATTACTCCCCGAGGGTGAAGGATGGCTCATGGTCGAGTTCGGCGCCGAATCCATCCCAGGCGCCGAGATGCAAGCTCAGCGCTTGATCGACGCGCTCCGCCGCAGCCCCAATCCGCCAAACGTAAAGCTCTACTCCGGTGCCAACGCCAAGCGCGTCTGGGAAATTCGCGAGTCGAGCCTCGGTGCAACCTCGCACGTTCCTGGCGAGCCCCTGAACTGGGAAGGCTGGGAAGACGCCGCCGTCGCTCCCGAGAAGCTAGGCGGATATCTTCGCGACCTCCGCAAAATGATGGCAGAGTTCGGTTACAAAGGCTCGCTGTACGGACACTTCGGCCACGCCTGCGTCCACACGCGCCTCAACTTCGATCTGCAATCGAAAGAGGGAATTGCCAAGTACCGCAAGTTTGTCGAAGAAGCCGCTGACCTAGTAGTCAGCTACGGCGGATCCCTCTCCGGCGAACACGGCGACGGACAAGCCCGCGCTGAACTCCTTCCGAAAATGTTCGGCCCAGAACTGATCGAGGCCTTCCGCAAATTTAAAACCGCCTGGGATCCCGACTGGAAGATGAACCCCGGCAAGCTGATCCGTCCCAACAAGCTCGACGAAAATCTCCGCTTGGGCCCGAACTACGCACCGTGGGAGCCGCAAACCCATTTCCAGTTCCCGCAAGATCATGGCAGCCTCTCGCACGCTGCGCTGCGCTGCGTCGGTGTTGGCAAGTGCCGCCGCGAAGATGGCGGCGTGATGTGTCCCAGCTGGCGCGCCACCCACGATGAAGAACACTCCACCCGCGGCCGCGCTCACCTGCTCTGGGAGATGACGCAAGGAGAAGTCATCGGCGACGGCTGGCGCAGCGAAGAAGTCAAACACTCGCTAGATCTCTGCCTGGCCTGCAAAGGATGCAAGAGCGACTGCCCCGTCAGCGTTGACGTCGCCACCTACAAAGCCGAATTCCTCTCTCACTACTACGAAGGCCGCCTCCGCCCCCTGAACGCCTACGCCTTCGGCAACATCGATTTCTGGGCGAGCTTAGCGTCGAAAGCTCCAGGCCTGGTCAACCTGACAACGCAGCTCCCATTCCTCAGCGACATCGCAAAAAAAATCGGAGGCATCCCGACAAAGCGCCGCATTCCCCCGTTCGCTCCCCAGACGTTCAAACAATGGTTCAGCTTGTGTAGGGGCGGACGCCTTCGTCCGCCCCGCGAGCGCCAGCGAGCGTGGTCGACAGCGTCCCGCGAAGCAGACTCCCGGAATCCATGGCAAGCCAGCCCCGAAGAGTCGGCATACGAACACCCGGAGCAACCGTCGAAGAGCCGCGCTTCAGCGCCGCGTCAGACGTCCGACGAAGATGGGGCTTCAGCCCCCGAGGTCCTCCTCTGGGCCGACACCTTCAACAATTACTTCCTCCCCCAGACCGCCGGTGCCGCCGTCGAGGTCCTCGAAACCGCCGGATTCCGCGTCCTGGTCCCCGAAGCCAACCTCTGCTGCGGACGCCCACTCTACGACTTCGGTATGCTGGATCGCGCCGAAGGCCTGCTCCTGGAGATCCTCGATCAACTCGAGCCCGAGATCGAGGCCGGCATCCCCGTAATCGGACTGGAGCCGTCGTGCGTGGCTGTGTTCCGCGACGAACTCACAAATCTCTTCCCCCACGACGCCCGTGCTCAGGCCTTAAGTAAACAAACGTTCCTGCTTAGCGAATTCCTGGAGCAAAAGCTAATCCCCGGCGCGACGCTCCCACAACTCCCGCGCAAAGCCCTACTCCACGGCCACTGCCATCACAAATCGATCATGAAGATGACCGCCGAGGAATCTCTCCTCCACCGCCTGGGCGTCGACTTCACGGCTCCTGCCCCCGGATGCTGCGGCATGGCCGGATCATTCGGCTTCCACGCCGAGCACTACGAAATCTCCCAAACCATCGGAGAGCTAGAACTCCTCCCCGCCGTGCGTCAGGCCCCTGACGATTGGCTCATCATTGCCGACGGCTTCAGCTGCCGCGA
>QIAL01000227.1 GCA_003225535.1 Acidobacteriota bacterium
AGAATTGCGGCAATCGCGGTGGAACGGATGAGATTATGCATGACGTCCTCCCGGACTACAGGGTGAACAGAAATTGCCCCGAGTTGTGATACGGAGAATCGGCGACGTTAGTTCCTTGGGGATCATTCGTTAAGCAACGGGCAGAGCACGGTATGTTGTGCAGCGAGATCAGAGAGAAGTCAAAATCCCCACCCCTTCGACTTCGCTCAAGGCAGGCTCTGTCGCAAAATGCGCGACAAGGATGGGGCACCCTCTGGACTGTTGTCGGCTCAAGACTTGTTCTTGGCTGACTCTTTCAGGTATGCCAGGACCTCTTCGGCGTGAATGGGGGGCTTTACCTTTTCGAAGATGTGCTGGATCTTGCCGTCGGGGCCGATGATGAAGGTGGTACGGGCGATGCCCATCACCTTCTTGCCGTACATGTTCTTTTCCTGCAAGACACCGAAGGCGATGGCGACTTTTTTTTCGGCATCGGCTAGCAAAGTGAACGGCAAGGCCTCTTTGTCGGCGAATTTTCTTTGCGCCGTGGGCTTATCCGGGGATATGCCAAGCAGCACGGCGCCGGTCTTTTGAATCTGTTTATATGAGTCGCGGAACCCGCGAGCTTCTACCGTTCAACCGGGCGTGCTGGCGCGGGGATAAAAGAAAAGAATGACGGTTTTGCCGCGCAGGTCTTTCAGCGATACATCTTTGCCGTTCTCATCCGGCAGAGTAAACTCAGGGGCTTTATCATTAACTTTCATGACAATACCTAACGTCAGATCAGAAGTAAAAATCAAGACCAGCCAATCAGCCTTTGGGCGGCCAGCTTTCTGGAAGATTCTACAACGTCGAGTGGCGGTGGGCAGTGCAGTACTGGTTACGCTTGTCGCGTGTGTTGGTGGGAACGCGATTGGGGCGCGCGCGCAGGAGGAGCGGCCGCAGGTTATCCCGGGAGAGAGAAAGGCTCCGAAGAAAAAAGATTCCGGGCCACGAGCTGTAGGAGTGCTGCAGATGACATCGAACGGCAAGGCATCGCTGGTACCGATCGCGATTCTGATCAATGGGAAGTTCTGGGACGCGAGTGCGTACAAGGCAGATCCGGTTCCAATGTCGCTGGACTCGGGCACAGTGTATGAGGCGGAGCGCGCGGGAAATTCGCTGGGATTGTTCATTGGATCGGGACGGGGGCGTTTCGTCCGAACGGATCGGAACCGGATATGAAGGGTGCGAAAGCCGAACCGGTGCCGATCGGAATCGATACGAGCGAGGGACCACCAAGACTGACGCGGGATCCGTCGGCGAAGGACAAGCCGCCGGACAGTGCAGCGCCGTCATCAGGAAATGCGCCAGCGGGAGCGAGTGCGCCCAATTCGAATGGGCCATCCAGTGACGAGCCGCCGAGGTTGAGCAAACCGGCGTCGGCCCCGGAGCCGCCAGCCGATTCGGGGCCAGGTGCGAAGCCGTCGGGGTCGGACAGCGAGGCCAAGCCTGGAGATGCGAAGGCGGGTCAGTCTAAGGCGGACGATAAGGCAAACGTGCCAACATCGGACAGCGGTGCCAGCGAAGCGAATCGTCCGCGACTACGGCGCGGGAAACCTGCGGAAGTGGTTGAAGATGAAGATGTGCCGGGGTATAGCAAAGCTGGCGCGAAGTCGACATCGACTGATTTGAGCAAAACCCCCGTCGCTACGCAGGGAGATGTGCAACTGATTCCGGCGATTTCCGATGCGCGGGGACCCGAGATCCACTCATTTGTCTTTCAGTGGTTGAAGGGTGAGGAGGACGATCGGCGGAAGCAGATGACGGATCTGGCGAAGGAACAGCTGCGCGCTTACCTCGCCGCCAGAGCCAAGGCTGACACGAGCGCCAAGACGGTGCGTCCGGGTACAGCGAAGAGCACAGTGAAGGAACCGATTCTCGAGAACGTGCGCATGGTTGCGTATGACTTGTGGCTTTCGAACCAGCCGGTGATGGTTCTTACCGCAGAGGGGCGCAAGGCTCCGCCAGCGCCGGGAGTGGCTCACTCTGAGGTTGAGTCCGAGATGCAATACTCGGTGGTGATCGTAGCGTATCCGGACATCTACGGAAATTTGCACAAGCTGCATGTGGGGATTACGGATAAGTTTCATCTGGATATGACACCGCGGCTGGAGCTGATCGACGCGCTCGATGCCGATGGAGACAACCGCGGCGAGTTGCTGTTCCGCGAGACTTCCGATCAGGGGACGGGATGGGTGATTTATCGGGCGACGGCGGACAAGTTGTGGAAGATGTTTGATAGTTTGAGGCCGGAGTAGGGAGCTCGTTGCAAAAAGCGTGCCGTCCGCTGAACGCGGACTCGGTTGTGACGCTTCCCTGTTCCCGGCACTGCCGTGCCGGGCTTTCACATTCCGCCGCTACGCGGCTCCTCCGGAGTCCTCTGAGCGTAACGCCGCGGCCGCCCGGTAAGCGGATATCTCACGTGCTATCTCGACCGGACATATCATGTGCTAACGACACATCAACGCTAGGTCCTTGGTAGTTACGGACCTTTCCATTAGAATGCCCGGCTGACTCGCCAAACGAAAGAAGGTTCATGCGCGTGGACAGACTCCGGATTGTGCTCATCGCAGTGGTGACGATGGTGGCCCTAGCGGCCGCCCAGGATCATGACTTCAGCAAAGTGCAGATCAAGGTCACGAAGGTGGCCGGAAACGTGTACATGCTGCAGGGCGCGGGCGGGAACATCGGCGCGTCGGTTGGTGAAGACGGCATTGTGGTGGTGGACGATCAGTATGCGCCGCTGGCGGACAAGATTCAGGCGGCGTTGAAGGAGATCACGGCACTGCCGGTGCGGTTCATCATCAATACGCATTACCACGAAGATCACACGGGCGGGAATGCGTACTTTCAGAAGCAGGCGCCGATTATTGCGCATGACAATGTGCGCAAGCGGCTGGAGTCGGGCGGCGCGGCCGGGAACGGCGGGTCGGTGCACTTTGATGCGAAGCCTGTGGCGAAGGAGGCGCTGCCGATTATCACCTTCGATCATGACGTGACGGTGCATTTGAACGGGGAGGATATCCGAGCGCTTTATTTTCCGGCGGGACATACGGATGGGGACTCGGTCATTTTCTTTCCCAAGTCAAATGTCGTGCACATGGGTGACGACTTTGTGACTTATGGATTTCCGTTCATCGACGTGGATTCGGGCGGCAGCATTGATGGGATGATCGATGGCGTGGAAAAGGTGATTGCGCAAGTGCCCGCGGATGTGAAGATCATTCCGGGACATGGACCGATTTCTAGCGTGACGGATGTTCGCGCTTATCTGGAGATGCTGAAGGGCACGCGCGAGGCTGTGGCGAAGGCGATCAAGGACGGCAAGACTCTTGATCAGATGAAGCAGGCGAAACTGCTTGATCCGTGGAAGAAGTATGCGGGAGATTTCATCAATGCGGATGCGTTTCTGGAGACCCTCTACAATTCTTTGACCGGGCAGAAGAACGGGAAGTTTTTGAAGCACAACTAACGAGGTTTCGCTTTGCAGTAGATTTAAGATTTTTGATTTTTGATCTGGAAATTAGCTTACTTTCCCTGCATTACCAGCTCGCCGTTTTCCACCTTCATCGTGCCGACACCGTCGGGGAGTTTCAGGCGATCGCGTTGCTCGGCGAGTTTCTTCTGGAGCGCCGGGTTCACCAGCGATACGGGAACATTCAGATCTCCGACTTTGAATTCCGTGGGATCGAAGGTGGCGTAGCCGTCCTTTTCGCCGATGTGGCCGGAGATGGTGATCCAGACATCTTTGCCGCCGATTTCGGTGAGGAACTGGCCGTGGACCTGGTCGCCATCCATACTCACCTGCTGATCTTTAATGACCGGGGCCCCGCTGCCGACGTTGGAGTTCGGAGTGAGTCCCTGGGCTCCGGCGCTGCCTAGCGTTTGCGCCAGCACAGCGCTGACTTCGTCGGAGTTGATGTGGACCTCGGGCTTCGAGGCGGGGGATGCGGGCTGGGCAGCGTCTGGTGCGAAGGATGGCTGCGGGGTGGTGGATTGAGATTGTTGAGTGGCCTGCTGGAAGTCGGCCATCTTCTGATCGAAAGACTGCGCGTGTTCGGCGACGGCTGCGGGAGCCTGGGGCTGGGCCACGGGCGCGGGCTTCTTTAGAACGAGGATGATGGCGACCAGGGCTGCGATCAAGGTAGCGATGCTGATGATGCGGTCGATTTTGAGTTTCATGGCGAACCCCAGAATTAGTTTGTCGTAGCGTTTCTTTCGCTCCTTCGGAGCTGGCTTATTTTCTGCCTGCCTCCCACGGCTCGCGCTGTGGGCTGCATTCTTTCGCCGCTTCGCGGCTGTGATCCGTGTTGCATTCCATTCCCTGCAACACATCAGAACTCAGACAGAAACTCCGCGGGGCCTACGCGAAGGCAGTCGGGTCTAGAGCCATGCTATCGGGATGTGAAGGGGAAAATCAGATGACCGAAGTCACAGGTGGGGAGGAGTACTGGTTCCTATGGAGCGGTTGGGATCAGACGACATTCCGCACTGGGGCTGAAGCCCGCATCATTTTGAAGAATTAACGTGGCCCTTAAGGGCCGCTCTTCCACGAAACATCCCGGCGCGTGATTGTGGAAACTCAAGCTACGCCAACTATCCAAGCTTCTTGGTCAGCAACTCGTTCACGAGCTGGGGGCTGGCTTGGCCTTTGGAGGCCTTCATGACCTGGCCTACGAAGAAACCGAGCATCGTCTTTTTGCCGGCACGATACTGTTCGAGCTGTTTCGGATTGGCGGCAAGAATTTCGTCGATCACCTTTTCCAGCGCTGAGGTGTCTGTGGACTGCTGGGGGCGACCTTCTTCCTCGTAGACTGCGGGGAAATCTTTGCCGCGCTCGAAGCTGAGGTCATAGAGGTCTTTGAGCATCTTGCCGGAGATGGTGGCGGCTTCGACGAGATCGGCGGAGGCGGCGATGCCCTGCATGGAGATGGGTGACTGCTCGATGCTGAGTCCCTTCGCTTTCAGGCGGCCCATCAATTCGCCTTGCACCAGATTGGCGACGCGCTTGGGGTTCTTCGCGGCCTTCGCGGCCTGCTCGAATTGATCGGCGAGGGACTTGGAAAAAGTTAGAACCTGCGCGTCGTATTCCGTGATGCCGTACTCCTTGACCATGCGGGCGCGGCGTGCCGCGGGGAGTTCGGGGAGGGAGCGGGCGATCTGTTTCTTCCAGTTCTCGTCGACGATCAGCGGGAGCAGATCTGGTTCTGGGAAATATCTGTAATCGTGCGCTTGCTCCTTTGAGCGCATGCCGTAGGTCTTGCCTTCGTTGGCGTTGTAGAGGCGCGTTTCTTGCATAATCTTTCCGCCGGACTCGATGACGTCGATCTGGCGTCCGATTTCGTATACGAGAGCTTCGCGAATGAATCGGAAGGAGTTTACGTTCTTGATTTCGGTTTTCGTGCCGAACTCTTTCTGGCCGCGGGGACGCACACTGATGTTGGCATCGCAGCGCAGGGAGCCTTCTTCCATGTTGCAGTCGCTGACGCCCGTGTAAAGGATGATCTCTTTCAGGCGAGTCAGATATTCGTATGCTTCGTCGGGCGTAGAGAGGTCGGGCTCGCTGACGATTTCGATCAGGGGGACGCCAGTGCGGTTGAGATCGATGGCCGTTTTCTGGTCGGCGTCGGGGAAGCCTTCGTGCAGGCTCTTGCCGGCGTCTTCTTCGAGGTGGACGCGGGTGATGCCGATTTTCTTCTTGCCGCCTTCGGATGGGACCTCGATAAAACCGAACTCTGCGAGTGGCTTGTCGTATTGCGAGATCTGGTATCCCTTGGGCAGGTCGGGGTAGAAGTAATTTTTGCGGGCGAAGATGGAGGTTTCGTTGATGCGACAGTTCAGGGCCATGGCTGCCAGCGTGGCGAATTCGACCGCTTTCTTGTTGAGAACGGGCAGAGCGCCGGGCATCCCGAGGCAGACGGGGCAGACGTTGGTGTTCGGCGGGACCCCGAAGCGAGTGGAGCAGGAGCAGAAGATCTTTGTTGCCGTCAGAAGGTGGACGTGGACTTCCAGTCCGATGACGGGCTCGAACTTGGGGTAAGCGGAGATGGATTTCTCGGCGGTGGTGGCCATGGAAGTAATGATTATAGCGGCTCGCATTACGTCGCCGGACGGCCGAGGCGGCTGTCTCTACGCAACCTGTAGGGCTACGGATTCTGCGGGGCGTTTAGATAATTGTCCATCGGGATCTCGAAGAAAAGGAGTTCATTTCCTTTTGCGTCCGCTAGTCCTGAGATATCGATCGTCGCATTGCGCAGCGGGGAGTTGAGGTCGGAGACATCGAAGAATACGAATCCGGATTGCGTGGTGTGCGGTTCGACAGCGCGGGCGGCGAACTGCGAGGATTCGATCTCTTCCATTTGCTGCTTCGTGACGCCACCTTTCACCTTGCGCGGAAAGGGTAGCGGGATGTTCGTGCTGGTCTTGGCTTGGGGGTTGGAGAGGCGGCGGTAGAGATCGTCAGAATCGATGGGTGTGAGCTTGGAGCGATTGCCAGTGATCAGCTTGATTCGCATATTGGCGATAGAGACGGGCTGATCGCCGTCATTGGTCACGATGAAGAAGATGGGAAGGAATCCGTGATCGGCGAAATTGATGGTGAAGATTTTGGCTTTCTCGGGATTGTCGTAGGGGTCGGCGGCGATAGAAACTTTTTCGTCGCGATGAAGATCGTGCGCGGGATAGTTGAATGCAGTCTTCGCGACTGGCTTCACAAAACTCTTGCCGGCGCTCAGCAGAATCGGAACAAGCAAGGTGAACACTACGACTGTGAAAATCCGACCGCTCGAACGGGATAACATGCCCTGCATGCGCTCATTATAGAGGGCAAGTCGTCAGGTTGCAGATCGCGCGGTTTAGAATGGCTCAACTTGAGTTATCTCTTCTACAGTCTGGCCCTGGCGCTGGGGATGCTGCTCAGCCTGCCTTTTTGGCTTTACCAGATTTTGCGTCACGGGAAGTATTGGCGCGGATTCTCCGAACGCATGGGGAAGGTGCCGGAAAAGTTGAAGAGTGGCTCCGGGCAACCGGCTATATGGATCCATGCGGTCTCGGTTGGCGAGGTACTGGCCGTCGGTGGGCTGGTTGGGCGGATACGTCGTCAATTCCCGCAGTGGCGGGTGGTGATCTCGACTACGACGGACTCCGGTCAGGATCTGGCTCGCAAACGGTTCGGCGAGGAGAATGTTTTCTACTTCCCGATGGATTTTGCGTTCGCGATCCGGCCTTATATGCGTGCGTTGCGGCCGGAATTGGTGGTGCTCGCAGAGACGGAGTTCTGGCCGAATTTCCTGCGACTGGCGCGCGGCAGCGGCGCGGGCGTTGCCGTGGTGAACGCTCGTATCTCCGACCGGTCGTGGCCACGGTATCAGCGCTTTCGGTGGGCTTTGCGGCGCATGCTGGCAAATGTGGATCTATTTCTGGCACAGACTGAACAGGACGCGGCGCGGCTGGAGTCGATTGGCGCCGATGCCGGACGCGTGCAGGTGTCCGGGAATTTGAAGTTCGATGTCAGCTTTCCGGCACCGCCAGCGATTGTTGAGACGCTTCGGCATTCTTCGGCGGCGGAGGGAGCGGGACCGGTGCTGGTGTGCGGAAGCACCGTGGAGGATGAGGAGCCGCCACTGTTGCGGGCGTTTGAGAATTTGTTGGTAAGTCATCCACGGGCGGTGATGATTCTTGCGCCGAGACACCCGGAGCGGTTTGAGGCGGTCGCTTCGCTGCTCCATGAAATGGGAATCTCGGCGCACCGGCGATCGCGGTGGCAGGGAGAATCGCTGGCGGGCGGGGTGTTGCTTGTCGACACGATTGGGGAACTCGCTGCTCTTTATGCTCTCGCAGACGTCGCGTTCGTGGGGGGAAGCCTGGTGCCTCGCGGCGGCCACAACATCATCGAACCGGCGCAGCATGGGGTGGCGATTGTCACCGGAAATCACACGGAGAATTTCCGGGACATTGTTGGACTGTTTCAGAGCCACGATGCGGTGCGGATCGTGGGATTAGCTGAGTTGCCGCTGGTGTTGATGCATCTGCTGGATGACGACATGGAACGCATGGCACTCGGACGGCGCGCGAAAGAGACGATTCTGTCGCAGATGGGTGCGACATCGCGAACACTGGAAGCCTTGCAGGGCTTAGTCGCTCTGCATGACGACTCACGATCAGCCTCGGCCCGGGCAGCACATAAAGATTGAATCCACTCTCCAGCATCTACGGAGTTGCCGTGCGGGCGCGCAATGCGCTCTACGACCGCAAGAGGCTGCGGGCCCGGCGCCTCAACGGACCCGTGGTCAGCGTGGGAAATCTCTCGGCCGGCGGGTCGGGCAAGACTCCATTTGTAATGCTGCTGGGGGAATTACTGAAATCCCGAGGCGTTAAGTTCGACGTCCTCTCGAGAGGTTACGGGCGCGAGAGCCGCGGAGTGCTGCTGTTGGATCCGGGCGGGCTGCCGCAGCAATTCGGGGACGAACCATTGCTGATCGCTCGCAGGCTGCAAGTTCCAGTGATTGTGGGTGAAGATCGATACGAGGCTGGGCGTTTTGCCGAAGCCAAGTTCGGAGCGCAGTTTCATTTGCTGGACGATGGATTTCAGCATCGCGGGCTGGCGCGGGATTTCGATATCGTGCTGGTTACGCCGCAGGATGCTAGCGACCGATTGCTTCCGGCGGGGCGGCTGCGAGAACCGCTAACTGCATTGCGGCGGGCGGATGCCGTGGTGCTGGCGAGCGGAGCTTCGGAGGAATCGTTTGCGATTCAGGAGAAGACTGTATGGCGGGTGAAGCGCGGGATCGTTGCGCAAGGTGTTCCGATGCGGCCGGTGGTCTTTTGCGGAATTGCGCGGCCGCAGAATTTCCTTTTGCAGCTGCGGGCGGCCAATGTCGAACCAGCGGCGCAGGCGTTTTATCGGGATCATCATGCGTATAACGAGAAGGACGTGAGAGAGTTGCTCGAACTCAAGCAGCGCAGCGAGGCTGGAGGGTTTGTAACTACCGAGAAGGATGCGGTGAATCTGGGGCCGTATTTGTCGGCGCTGGCGCCGATGGCAGTGGTTCCGGTGCGGATGGAACTTGTTGACGCGGCTAACGCCGTAGATACCATGCTGCGCAAGATTGAGGAACGGCGGCGCGGCGCATGAGAGAATTTGGGCTGCAACCGCTTTGAACCATGCGCGGGCGAGGGCGCCCGCGCCACACAACGCTACCCATGAAGCATCCGAAAGAAGGGGAACGGCTCCGGAAGATTGTCGAGGGGTTCCCTAACATCACGATCACAGTACTCGCGGATCTTGTCGCTGACGAATTCGTGTTCGGCGAGATCTCGCGGGTGTCGCGTGAGGCGCCCGTATTGATCTTGACGCACCGTGAGCGGACGATTGTTCCCGGCGGCGGAGCAAATGCGGCGAACAATCTCGCGGATCTGGGAGTGAATGTGCTGCCAGTGGGCATCGTGGGTGACGATGAAGCGGGACGACTGTTAATCAAGTATTTCCGGCACAAGCGGATTGCGGTAAGCGGCGTGCTGAAGGATAAGAGCTATACGACCGTGACGAAAACACGGATCCTTGCTGGCATGACGCATACATCCCGGCAGCAGGTGGTGCGAGTGGACCGCGAGCCGCAGGAGCCTCCGAACAGTCATCTCACACGTGAGCTTTATCTGGCGGCGCGAAATTATGCGCATGCCTCTGACGCGCTGCTGGTTTCCGATTATGGATATGGGGCAGCGACGCCGGCGATTGTGAGCACGCTGCGCGGAAAGGGCAAACTGGGATCGGTGCCGATCGTGCTCGATTCGCGCTACCGCATGCTGCAATATGAGGGTGTCACGGCGGCGACTCCGAACGAACCTGAGGTGGAAGAGGCGCTGGGGGTTCGGATCGGACAGGACTGGAACAAGGTGCTGGCCGCGGGCGAACAGTTGATGGAGCGGATGAAGCTGCAATCCCTGGTCATCACGCGCGGGCGCGATGGCATGGCAGCGTTCAATCACAAGCACAAGCCAGTGGATATTCCGATTTATGGCTCCGACCAGGTGACAGATGTGACGGGCGCGGGCGACACAGTGATTGCGGCGTTCACGGCGGCACTTGCCGCCGGAGCAACGACCGAAGAGGCGGCACAGGTGGCCAACTATGCGGGCGGAATTGTGGTGATGAAGCGGGGCACCGCGACGGTATCCCGGGAAGAGTTGTTGCATGCGATTGAACAGAGCCCGCCGGCCACACGATCTCATTGAATACAAGAAGCAAAATCCTGAACCGAAGGGATCTTCGCCAGCGGGTGGAGGAGTGGCGCCGCGCGGGCGAACGCATCACGCTGGCTAACGGGAATTTTGATTTGCTGCATGTGGGGCACGTGCGCTACCTGAACGGGGCAAAAGCGCTGGGCGGAAAACTGGTCGTCGCGATTAATTCGGACGATTCTGTGCGGGCTCTCAAGGGCGAAGGCCGGCCCGTGATGCCAGAGCAGGAGCGCGCAGAGATTGTGGCGGCGTTGGCGGATGTCGATGCCGTCGTGCGACGCTGTTGCTGAGTGCGGGGGCAGAGTTGAGATCGTCGGTGATCCAAAAGATCATTCCACCAGTGAAATCCTTCGTACGCGTCTTTCTCCGAGGAAGGCTTGAGCGCACCGGATGACGGAAGAATCGAGCGTCTGCTCATCGTGCGACTGAGCGCAATGGGAGATGTGATTCATGCCCTTCCGGCGGCGCAGGCATTACGCGAGGCTTATCCGGAGGCGATGATCGGATGGCTTATCGAGGAACGATGGGCCGAACTGTTGTGCGCGCCGGGGGTGGCGAGACGGGGTGCGCGATCGGCGCAGCGGCCACTGGTGGACTGGGTTCACACGGTTAACCTGAAGGGCTGGCGCAAGTCACTCTTTTCCCTTCACGGCCTCGAGCCAATTGCGCGGGTCTGGAATGATGTTCGAGCGGCTGACTATCAGATCGCGATTGATTTGCAGGGAGCGATCCGGTCAGCGGTGCTGGCGCGGTGGTCAGATGCTCCGGTTGTTTATGGTACGAGAGAACCGAGGGAGAGTGCTGCAGCATTGTGGTACACGCGGCAGGCGGCGGTGCGGGGCAAGCACGTGATTGAGCAGGGTCTGTCGGTTTTGGAGTCACTCGTGGGGAGGAGGATGGCTGTACCGGCCGCTGAATTTCCCCGGGATGCTGGAGCTGAGGAAGGGATTGAGCATAGATTGCGGGAGTTTGGGATTGAGAAGTTTGCGATTCTCAATCCGGGCGCGGGGTGGGGAGCGAAGCGGTGGCCAGCGGAGCGGTATGGGCAGGTGGCGCGCGCCCTGGCGAAGTGCGGTTTGCAGTCGGTGGTGAATTACGGGCCGGGAGAAGAGGATCTTGCGCGGGCGGCCGAGGCCGCGAGCGAGGGTGCGGCTCGCCCGTTCCAATGCTCTATCAGCGAACTGATCGCACTCACGCGGCTAGCGAGGCTGTTCGTTGGCGGGGATACGGGGCCGCTGCATCTGGCGGCGGCGTTGAAGGTTCCTGTGGTGGCGATTTTCGGCCCGACCGATCCGGCGCGCAACGGGCCGTACGGTACGCGAAGTGTGGTGCTGCGGAATCCGGCAAGTATGACAACGCACACGCGGAATCCGCGGACGGACGAGGCGATGCTCGGAATCGGCGTCGAGGAGGTTGTCAGCTCGGCGCAGGCGATGCTCGCCGGAAAGACTGCGGAGGACGGACGTGGCTGAGTGGTCGCGTGTCGCGCGCCGGATTCGAGTTCCGCTGGGATTTGTGTTTGCGGTGCTCTACTTCTGGCTGGCTCGTCCTACGTGGCGATTTCTTGCGTTTGGCGCGGTGCTGATTGTGCCGGGACTCTTGGTTCGGGCGCTGGCATCGGGTCACGTGCGCAAGAACGAAGCATTGGCGACTTCGGGACCGTACGCCTATACGCGGAACCCGCTGTATCTTGGCTCGCTGCTGATCGGAATCGGATTCACAGTGGCTGCACGGAGTTGGTGGGTAGGCGCGCTGCTGGTCGTGATGTTCTTTGCGATTTATGTTCCGGTGATCCGCGGCGAGGAAAAATTCCTCAAAGAGAAGTTTCCTGAATTCGAGGGGTACGCGCGGCGGGTGCCGCGGATGCTGCCTCGCTTTACGCCTGCACGATGCGCTGAGGATGGGGGCGGCTTCTCAATGGGACTCTATCTCCAGCATCGCGAGTGGAACGCACTTCTGGGCAGCGTGCTGTTGGCTGGGGCGCTTGTCCTCAAGATGAAATTCTTTCCCTGAGTTCCGGAACTCAGCGCACACGTTCAAATGGAAAACCGTTCAGCAGGACGGTTCGGGCGTCGCCGTTGGGGGCGGCGTCGATGATGCAGGCGATGGCCTGGGTGAACCCGTTCTGGAAGAACAGAATCATGCTGCCTTTGTGGACTTCATAGGTACCGGAGCCGTGCGCCGGGAAGTTGGGGCTGACAATTTCGCCGCCCATGGTGACGTTGACGCCGTCGCCTTCGAAGGTGCCGTTCTTGTGTAAGACGATCCATTGAGAGCGCAGACCCGCTTCCATTTTTCTGACGAAGGTGCCTTCCATGCGCTCGCCCTCAACGAGTTGAAAGGGCGTCCAGCGCTCACCTTTGCCTTCCAGAGTGTTCCCCTTTTTGGCTAAATCGGTGGGCGCTCCGATATTCCATTGGATGTGAATCGTGTCAGCGTTGTCGGTCCAGTGACCGTAAGGTGCGCCGGCGACGGCGGCGGGGTTGGCGACATCCATGGTAGCGAAGCCCTCGGCCTGGTGATGTCCGGCGAGGTTGTCGCCCTTCAAATCCGTTTTTGCGGCGACGCCGTTGGCGAACAGCAACAGCAGTTGTTGCGTGGCGCGCTGGCCCCACGTCATGGTGGTGCCGACGCCTCCATAAGAAGGACCGAATGCGTAACCAACGAAAACGTAGACGCCCTTCAGGGGCACATCGCGGTCTTTGGGAATGATCGCCTTGGCGTGGTAGGTGAGATCAATATCAGTTTTCGGGCGCCAGCCCGTGGCCGGCTGCTCGGGCTGGGTAGCGGCCTCGGGGGCTGCGGACAGCTCGAATTTTTGCGCGGCGAGTTGCTGTACGTATTGATTGGCCGTCTCGAGGCGGGGATCCTGATCGCTGACTCTCGGGGGGATCATCAAAATTGGAATGGAGAAACCGCGGGCTGATCGATATCCGTAAAAGACCATACGGAGCTTCATATGATTCTGATTCTCGACCTGAACCACTCGCAAAAGGATTCCCTCCTCCTCTGTCACGTCAGTAGCGCCGAGAGTGTGACCGGATGCTTGGGCGAGCGCCAAAGCCTGATTGCCGAACCACGACTTGACGTTGCCGATGGGACTTCCTGGCGGCAGGAGCGTGAGTGCAACTCGCGACGACGGTTCGCCTGGTGAGAACAAAATGGCGGCACCGCCGGTGCTCTGGACGGTCCATCCTGGGGGAGGAGTCACTTGAGCAGCGGAGAATGCGGTGAACGCGAGAAGCACACAGAACAGCCAGACGAGTCGGCACATGAGCAAATCTCTCAGTGGTGAAGAGCTAAGTAAGGAACTGCCCCAAGGACGGGGTATTCTCCTGCGATCTACAGAGCGCGTCAAGACACAAATCCGATGCTCTTAAAGTCTTCCGTGTCGGTGCGGAAAATGATCCTTTTGACAGCTGTGCGCTAAAACCTTTTTACCGCAGAGTTGGCTGAGAAAAGCCGCGGAGGACGCAGAGGAGATTCGCGACCGCTCCCGGCAGGGCAACGGCTTGCTCATATCTGCCGCGCTGTGGAAAACTACATAGACACAATTCCATAAGGGGAGTGCGGGCCAAGCGCCCGCTCCACAGCCGGCTGGGTGGCGGCGCTACTATGACGCGCACATTATTCGAAAAAATTTGGGACGCACATCTGGTTGCGAGTCCGCCGGGGCGGTCGCCGATTGTCTACATCGACCTGCACTTGGTGCATGAGGTTACTTCACCTCAGGCGTTTGATGGACTACGGGCGGCAGGACGGGAGGTGCGGCAGCCTGCTCGAACGGTCGCGACTGTCGATCACAATATTCCTACCGAGCCGCGGGGAACTCCGATCACCGATCTGATCGCGGCGAAGCAGATTTCCGCGCTGCAGGCGAATTGCAAGGAGTTTGGTGTTCGGCTGTTTGATATGGATTCGCCCGATCAGGGGATCGTGCATGTGATTGGTCCGGAGTTGGGGGTGACACAGCCGGGAATGACGATTGTGTGCGGCGACAGTCATACCTCGACGCACGGAGCATTTGGGGCGCTGGCGTTTGGAATTGGGACGTCGGAGGTGGAGCATGTGCTGGCGACGCAGTGCCTGGCGCAGCGGAAGCCGAAGACGATGAAGATGGACGTGCGGGGGAAGCTTGCTGATGGCGTGACGGCAAAGGATCTGGCGCTGGGGATTATCGGGCAGATTGGAACTGACGGCGCGACGGGGCATGTGATCGAGTACGCGGGGACGGCGGTGCGGGCGCTCTCGATGGAAGGGCGCATGACGTTGTGCAACATGAGCATCGAGGCGGGAGCACGGGCGGGGATGGTCGCGCCGGATGAGACCACGATCGCGTACGTGAAGGGGCGCCGATTCGCTCCGACGGGAGCGGACTGGGATAAGGCGGTGGCGTGCTGGCGGAGTTTGCCTTCCGATGAAGGCGCGGCGTTCGACAAGATCGTGGAGATCGATGCGGCTCAGCTTTGTCCGTTTGTGACTTGGGGGACAAATCCTGGGATGGTGGCGCCGGTGACAGGACGCGTGCCGGAGATTGGTGCAATGGAAGAATCTGACAGGCGAGCGACCGAACTCGCACTGCAGTATATGGGGCTTGAGCCGGGCGAGAAGATTCAGGACATCGGAATTGACCGCGTGTTCATTGGATCGTGCACGAACTCGCGGATTGAGGATTTGCGAGCGGCGGCACGCGTCGCGAAGGGACATCGGGTGAATTCAAAGGTTCGCGCGATGGTGGTGCCGGGATCGCAGACCGTGAAGCGGGCGGCGGAGCAGGAAGGTCTGGATCGGATTTTTCGTGATGCAGGATTTGAGTGGCGGGAGTCGGGATGCTCGATGTGTCTCGGGATGAATCCTGATATTTTGCAGCCGGGGGAACGGTGCGCGTCGACGAGCAACCGGAATTTCGAAGGGCGTCAGGGGCGCGGGGGGGGCACTTTACGGATATTCGGAATTGGAAGTTTGAGTAAGCGTGAAAACATCAATAGGCATGCGAGCCAAACGCGCGATTTATGGGTCGCAAAAAACGCGACGCGTCGCGCGGCTCGCCCAGGTCCTTCGGCGCCCAACGGCTGGCGCCTCAGGATGACAAACGAAGGAACAATCTGATGAAACCATTTACAGTGCATCGCGGGCGGGTGGCGCCGCTGGATCGGGTTAACGTAGACACCGACCAAATTATCCCGAAGCAGTTTTTGAAACGAATCGAGAAGACTGGGTTTGGGCAGTTTTTGTTTTATGACTGGCGGTTTGGGGTGGACGGGAAAAAGAATCCTGATTTCGTGTTGCACGAACCGCGGTACGAGGGCGCGACGGTGCTGGTGGCGGGGAAGAATTTCGGGTGCGGATCGTCGCGGGAACATGCCGTCTGGGCGCTGGCGGATTTCGGATTTCGCGCGGTGATCTCGTCGTCATTCGCTGACATCTTCGCCAACAACTCGACCAAGAACGGATTCCTAGCCGTCCTTCTGACGGATGATGAAGTTGCCACGGTGATGAAGCGGGCACAGGACATCGACAACTACGAAGTCACGGTCGATCTCGAAAAATGCGAGGTGCGCGATAATCAGGGATTCTTTGCCAAATTCCCGATTGATGAATTTGTAAGACATTGCCTTCTGAATGGGCTGGATGACATTGGATTGACGTTGCAGCATGACGCGGAGATCGCCGAGTACGAGAAGCACCATCCTGCGCCTGCTGCGCTCAGAGTTTGACGAACAGTCAAGACAAGTAAAAGTATGTAAAACCCGTGCGCCAGTATTGACCCGCCATAGGCGCGCAGTTGATCCTATATGGGCGTGGTTCTGCCTATTGGTGGAACTGTGGGGCGTCCTCTCTGCTTCCACAGGCGCGGGCGAGATGCCTGCGCGACAGTTGGCGGGTAGCCGGCTCTACCCAGGTCAAACAGCGACTTGCTGCAAACCGAGCCTCAATGCTTACGTCTAATACCCGGGACTCATACCGGTACACGGCTCAAAGATGGTGACGGACTAACCTTGTGAAAATCATTGATTGTCATAAAAAACGACGCCAGCTGCGGAATGCGCAGAGCCTGGCGGTGATTACTATTCTTGCGGCAGTTAGCGCGATTTCCATTGGCTGCAGCAGTGCGGCAGACCCCAAGTCGAAGGCACAGGCGGCGGGCCCGGCGAGGGCAGTCTCCGTCGCCGTGGCTGCGGTACAGAAACAGGACGTCCCGGTTTACCTGTCTGGGCTCGGAGCGGTGACCGCGTTCAACACGGCCAATATAAAGAGCCGTGTTGATGGACAAATCATGAAGGTGAATGTCCGCGAAGGGCAGGACGTCCGCCAGGGAGAGCTTTTGATCGAGATCGACGCGCGGCCCTTCGAGGTGCAGGTGGAGCAATTGCAGGCGCAGTTGTTCCGCGATCAGGCACAACTGCGGGACGCGCGGCTGAATCTGGAGCGATATACGTCGCTGATTCCCTCGGGCAGCATCGCGCAGCAGCAGGTCGACACACAAAAGGCGCTGGTGGATCAGCTTGATGGAACAGTGCGCAACGACCAGGCGCAGATCAACTCCGCGAAGCTGAACATCACGTATTGCCACATCACAGCGCCGTTCACCGGGCGAGTCGGGTTGCGGCAGGTGGATTCGGGAAACATCGTGCATGCGTCGGACGCAAATCCGATGCTGATCCTGACCCAACTGCAGCCGATTGCGGTGATCTTTACACTGCCGGAGGATGTGCTGCCCAACGTGTCGCAGCAGATGCACCGGCGAACGCTCGAGGTGGATGCGTTCAGCCGCGATGACCAGACGAAACTGGCGTCGGGGAAATTGCTGACGATCGACAATCAGATCGACCCTACGACCGGGACTGCGAAGCTGAAAGCGGTATTCGACAATAAAGACAGCCAGCTGTGGCCGAACCAGTTCGTGAACTCCGACCTGCTGCTCGAGACGCGCAAGAACAGCATCGTGGTGCCGACGGCGGCGATTTTGCGCGGACCACAAGGTCCGTTCGTATATACGGTCAATCCCGACAAGACGGTGCAGGACAAGCCGATCACGATTGCGCTGACGCAGGGCGACATCACGGTGGTAACGGATGGCGTCTCTCCCGGCGACACGGTGGTCACCGACGGGCAGGACAAGCTGCAAAGAGGCTCGCACATTGAGCCGCGAGGCGGTCCACCGAGCAAGAACACGACGGCACCCGTCACGGGAGCGGTGGAACGTCCAGCAGTGGGATCGGAAGAATCAAGGACAGCAGAATCTGGGCGGCGTTCGCATCGTCCATCTGAACGGGGAGCAAGCAGCAATTCAGCTCCCGGCGACTAGGCCTCATGAATCCCTCACGCATATTTATTCTCCGCCCGGTTGCAACCACGCTGCTGATGGTGGGAGTGCTGCTGGTGGGCTGGGTTGCGTTCATGCAGTTACCGGTATCAGCTCTTCCGGAGGTCGACTATCCGACGATCCAGGTAGTGACGTTTTATCCGGGAGCAGACCCGGACGTGATGGCTTCCTCGGTGACCTCGCCGCTGGAGCGGCAGTTCGGCCAGGTACCCGGACTGACCCAGATGACCTCGACGAGTTCATTTGGCAGTTCGGTGATCACACTGCAGTTCGGACTCGATCAGAACATTGATGTGGAAGAGCAGCAGGTGCAGGCAGCGATCAATTCGTCTGGCACGTATCTGCCAGCCGATCTGCCCAATCCGCCGATCTACAACAAAGTAAATCCGGCGGACGCGCCGATATTGACGCTGGCGCTGAGTTCGGATTCGCTACCGCTGTCGAAAGTAGAGGACGTCGCCGACACCTCGCTGGCACAGAAGATTTCACAATTGCCGGGCGTGGGGCTGGTGTCGATCAGCGGCGGGCAAAAGCCGGCGGTGCGGATTCAGGCGAACCCGACGGCGCTGGCTTCGTACGGGTTGAGCCTGGAAGATTTGCGGGCCGCGTTAGCGCAAGCAAACGTGGATCAGGCGAAGGGCGTCATCGACGGGAAGCGCCAGTCGTACACGATCGGGGCGAACGATCAGCTTTTTTCGAGCGAGCAATACAAGCCGATCGTGATTGCGTACAAGAATGGCGCGCCGGTGCGATTGAGTGACGTGGCGAACGTCATCGACGGCACGGAAAATACTCAGCTCGCAGCGTGGATGAATTTGACGCCGGCGGTGATCGTAAATATCCAGCGGCAGCCGGGCGCGAACATCATCAGCGTGGTGGACCGCATTAAGAAGCTATTGCCGCAGCTGCAGGCATCGCTGCCGAGCGCAGTGAAGGTGCAGATACTCACAGACCGGACGACTACGATTCGGGCATCGGTAAAAGATGTCGAGTTCGAACTGATGCTGGCCATCGGGCTGGTTGTGATGGTGGTGTTCCTGTTCTTGCGGAATCTCTCGGCGACGGCGATTCCCAGCGTGGCCGTGCCGCTTTCACTGATTGGGACATTCGGCGTGATGTACCTGCTGGGGTACAGCTTGAACAACCTCACGCTGATGGCGCTGACGATCTCCACTGGATTCGTTGTGGATGACGCAATCGTGATGATCGAGAACATCGACCGGTATCTGGAGGCGGGAGAATCGCCTCTGGATGCGGCACTCAAGGGAGCGGGGCAGATCGGGTTCACGATCGTATCGCTAACGGTGTCGCTGATCGCGGTGCTGATCCCGTTACTGTTCATGGGCGACATCGTGGGCAGGCTGTTCCGCGAATTTGCGGTGACACTGGCGGTAACGATTCTCGTTTCAGCCGTAGTGTCTTTGAGTTTGACACCGATGATGAGCGCCAAACTGCTCAAACATCGCAAGGCGGGTGAGAAGGGGCGGTTCTACGAGGTCACCGAGGACTATTACAACCGCATCATTGCGTTTTACGGGCGGTCGGTGAAGTGGGTGCTAAAGCATCAGACGGCGACTTTGCTGGTCACGGCGGCGACGCTGGTGCTGACCTTGTACTTGTACGTAATCGTGCCGAAAGGTTTTTTCCCCGTGCAGGACACTGGCGTAATTCTGGGAGTTTCGGAGGCGCCCGATTACGTTTCCTTTGATGCCATGGCGGAGCGGCAGCAAGAACTTGCGAAAGTCATCCTGCAGGACAAGGATGTCGAGAGCTTGTCGTCGTTCATTGGAGTCGACGGAACCAACGTGACTCCGAATTCGGGACGAATCCAGATTAACTTGAAAGCGCGGGATGAGCGTTCTGATGACGCGTCGGCGATCATCCGGCGGCTGCAACCTGCGTTGAACAAGGTGCAGGGGATCACGTTGTACATGCAGCCGGTGCAGGACCTGACTGTGGAAGATCGGGTCAGCCGGACGCAGTTTCAGTACTCGATTGAAGATGCGGATGCGCAGGAGTTGGCGCAGTGGACGCCAAAGCTGGTAGCGAAGTTGGAGACTTTGCCAGAGTTGCGCGATATCGCAACCGACCAACTGAATGAAGGACTGCGGACGAATATCTCAATTGACCGCGATACCGCGTCGCGGCTGGGGATCTTTCCGCAGGCAATCGACAACACGCTGTACGACGCGTTTGGGCAGCGGCAGGTATCGACCATCTTCACTCAGCTGAACCAGTACCACGTCGTATTGGAAGTGTTGCCGAATTTTGCGCAGACTCCCGAGAACCTGAATGACATTTACATTCGGCCAAGTGTGGTGACGCCCAACACCGGGGCACCCACGGCAAACGGGGCAGCGGTCACGACGAACGGAGCGCCGGTTCCGATCTCGGCATTTACCCGCATGAATTCAACAAGCGCGTCGCTCGCCGTCAACCATCAGGGACAGTTTCCGGTGGTGACGCTGTCGTTCAACCTGGCGCCGGGAGCATCTCTGGGCGACGCGACGAAGGCCATCCAGCAGGCGGAGAAAGATATTCAGCTGCCGCCCAGTATTCACGCTTCCTTTCAGGGCACTGCGGCGGCGTTTCAGAATTCACTGTCGTCGGAGCCTTTTCTGATTCTGGCGGCGGTGATCACGGTTTACATCGTGTTGGGAGTTTTGTACGAGAGCTACATTCATCCAATCACGATTCTGTCGACCCTGCCCTCGGCGGGCGTGGGTGCGATTCTGGCGCTGATGATTACCGGGAACGATCTGACAGTAGTGGCGCTGATCGGAATCATTCTTCTGATCGGTATTGTGAAGAAGAACGCCATCATGATGATCGACTTCGCGCTGGAGGCGGAGCGCGAAGAACATAAGCCGCCCGAGGAGGCGATTTACCAGGCGTGCCTGCTGCGTTTCCGGCCAATCATGATGACGACGATGGCGGCATTGCTCGGCGGACTGCCGCTGGCGCTGGGTACGGGCACAGGTGCAGAGTTGAGGCGGCCACTGGGAATCACGATTGTCGGCGGGCTGCTGCTCAGCCAATTGCTGACGCTGTACACGACGCCGGTAGTGTACTTGTGGTTTGACCGGCTGGCGCAGAGGTTCTCGCGATACAAGATCGGGAACGAGATTCCGCGAGAAATGCCTGCGGATTAGCAGTCAGCACGCTGCGGAGCTAGCTCCGCCGGACAGCCGAAGGCGGCTGTCCCCACATTAGACGATGAGCATCTCAAGTCCATTTATCCGGCGTCCGATTGGGACCTCGCTGATGGCGGCGGCCCTGCTGCTATCGGGGATCCTCGCGTTCAATTTTCTGCCGGTGGCGTCGCTGCCAAAAATGGACTTCCCTGTGATCAGCGTAGGGGCGGGACTGCCGGGAGCCGATCCGCAGACAATGGCTTCTGCAGTGGCCACACCGTTAGAACGGCAGTTCGGGCGCATTGCCGCTGTGAATCAGATGACTTCTTCCAGTCAGCTGGGTTCTACCGGAATCGCGCTGCAATTCGATCTGAACCGGGATATTAACGCCGCCGCGCGCGATGTGCAGGCTTCCATCAACGCGGCGCGCAGCCAGCTTCCCGCCAATCTGCCCAGCAATCCCAGCTACCGAAAGGTAAACCCGGCGGACGCTCCCATTCTGCTGCTGGGTTTGACGTCGGACACGATGACGGTGCCACAGATGTACGACTCAGCAGACTCGATCCTCGCGCAAAAGCTATCGCAGGTAGAGGGAGTCGGCCAGGTTTTTGTGTGGGGCTCGTCGCAGCCGGCGGTACGCGCGGAAGTCAATCCAACCCTGTTGAACAAGCTTGGGGTGGGGTTGGACACGGTGCGGAATGCGCTAAATGCGGCGAATGCCAACCGTCCCAAGGGCAAGGTATCGAGCAGCACCACGAGTTACACACTCAACACCAGCGATCAGCTGTTCACGGCAGATCAATATCGCCCCTTGATTGTGGCGTATCACAATGGCGCCGCGGTGCGACTGGGCGATGTGGCCGAGGTGACAGACTCACTATCGGATAGTCGCAATTTGGGCCTGATCAACGGGAAGCTGGGAATCATGATGGCGATTTTCCGGCAGCCCGGCGCGAACATCATCGATACCGTCGACCGAGTGCAATCGATGATCCCTTTCCTTCAGGCCTCGATCTCACCGGCGATGAAGCTTGCCGTTGTGATGGACCGGACCACTTCGGTAAGGGTTTCTGTCAAAGACATCGAACGGACGCTGCTGATTTCGATCGTGCTGGTGATCCTGGTGGTGTTTGCATTCTTGCGCACTGTGCGGGCGACGATCATCCCAAGCATCTCGGTACCGCTTTCGCTGGTGGGCACGTTTGGGGTGATGTACCTGCTGGGGTACAGCCTGGACAATCTCTCGTTAATGGCTCTGGCGATTTCGACCGGCTTCGTGGTTGACGATGCGATCGTGGTGTTGGAAAACATCACGCGCTATATCGAGCACGGCATGGGCGTGGTGCAGGCGACTTTCAAAGGCGCTTCGGAGATTGGGTTCACAGTATTGTCGATGAGCACTTCGCTGGTAGCCGTGTTCATTCCCCTGTTGATGATGGGCGGGATTGTCGGGCGGCTGTTCCGCGAGTTCGCGGTCACGCTGAGTGTCGCTATCGGAGTGTCGCTGGTGGTTTCACTCACCACGACCCCGACGATGTGCGCGAAGTTCCTGCGGCCTCCGAAGAAGGACGAGAGGCACAACGTCTTTTATCGAATCAGCGAATGGATGTTCGATCGCGTATTGGCGACCTATACGCGAATGCTGAAAGCTGTACTGGTGCACCAACTGCCAGTACTCGTCCTGACGCTGGTGATCATTGGGGTCAGCGCGTATCTCTATGTCGTCGTCCCGAAGGGTTTCTTCCCGCAGCAGGATACCGGGCGCATCGGGGGCAGTGTAATCGGGGCCCAGGACATGTCGTTCCAATCCATGGCCGAGAAGATGCGGAGTTACGTCAAGATTGTGATGGCAGATCCGGCGGTCGACACGATGGCCGGATTTACAGGTGGAAATACCGCGCTGAACCAAGGGCGCTTCTTTGTCATGCTGAAACCGCTGCAGGAACGCGGGCCCTGCCAGAAACAACATTTCTGGCAGCCATGCCATTACGTAAGCGCCGACGAGGTGATCAACCGTTTACGCGGAAAGCTTGCAGTTGTACCTGGCGCGACGCTCATTCTGCAGTCGCAGCAGGAACTCACGATCGGGGGGCGGTTTGGCAACGCGCAGTACCAGTACACACTGCAAAGCCCGAGTATCAGTGAATTGAATTCGTGGGCTCCTCGACTGTTGCAGAAGATGAGAGAACTGCCCGAGTTGCGAGATCAGAACTCCGATCAACAGGACAAGGGCCTGCAGGCCAGGTTGGTGATCGACCGCGATACAGCGAGCCGGATGGGGATTACGCCCCAGACGCTGGATAACGCCTTGTACGACGCGTTTGGGCAGCGACAGGTATCCACGATGTACCGGCCGCTGAATCAGTATCACGTGGTCATGGAGGTAGCGCCGCAATTCCAGCAGACTCCGGAAGCGCTGCAGAACATTTACTTGAAGTCGACGAACGGCGGGGCGATTCCACTCGCCGCCTTCACTCGTTTTGAGCCGTCGAACACACCGTTGGCGGTGAATCACCAGGGACAGATGCCATCGGCAACGATCTCGTTCAATCTGGCGCCCGGGGTTTCGCTGGGTGAGGCGACGGCTGCGATCGAAAGAGCGGAGCAGACGATCGGCTTTCCGCCCAGCATCAGCGCAAGCTTTCAGGGGACGGCGGCGGCGTTCCAGGATTCGCAGTCGAATATGCTGATCCTGATCATCACCGCGCTGGCTGCGGTCTACATCGTGTTAGGGATACTCTATGAAAGCTACATTCATCCCATCACGATTCTTTCCACGATTCCATCTGCGGGCGTGGGAGCGCTGCTAGCGCTGCTTTTGACGCACAATGAGTTGAATGTGATCGGGATGATTGGGATCATCTTACTCATTGGGCTGGTGAAGAAGAACGCCATTATGATGATTGACGTGGCGCTGGAAGTTGAGCGCAACGAAGGGAAGAAGCCGGTGGAGGCTATTTATGACGCCTGCATCTTGCGCTTCCGGCCGATCATGATGACGACCATGGCGGCTCTGCTGGGTGGCTTGCCGTTGGCATTGGGGACGGGAATGGGATCAGAGTTGCACCGACCGCTCGGCATCACGATTGTGGGAGGGCTGATTGTCAGCCAGATGCTCACGTTGTTCACTACACCAGTGGTGTACGTATACCTGGATCGCTTTAGACTGTTCCTGAAAGGCGAAGCCGATCATGCTCTGCCGGATACGACGGCAGGAGCGGCCCGACCCAGCCCGGCGCACTAGTTACAATTCCCGGCTTGTGGCGAGAGTGGCATGATCCGGCGTGGTACAACCTCGCCCGAGAAATCCTGCATCGCAGAGGAGAGAAACCCAACGGCTGCGCGCGGAACCGCTTGTCCCGTATGATAGGGGTTCACGAGTAGAGCCGCCTGGGAGCGACCGGTGTTCAAGGCCGCCGGGCAGGCCAGCGTTCCGAATTTCGTTTTCAACAAAATCCCTCGAGGAGTTACGGATGCTAAAGAAAGCAGCGGCTCTTTTGCTGGTTTGCGCGAGCATAGGAGCGTGGTTGGGTTGCGGCACGACGAGCAGTCGATTCCTGTACGCAGCGATCCCCGGCGGCGCCGGTGGAGGCCAGATTGTTGCCTATCGTGAAGATCCGAACGCGGGAGTACTGAACCAACTGTCGGGGAGTCCGATTTCAGCAGGATCAGCGGTTGAGTCGTTGGCGATTGATCCTTCAGGAAAGTCTCTGTACGCAGCCAACTCCGGCAGCAACAACATTTCGCTGTACACGATTTCGAGCACGGGGGGACTGACGGAGGTGACACCGAGGCAGCCTACAGGCACATCACCCACACTACTCGTGATGGACCCATCCGGGAGTTTCCTGTACGCTGCCAACTCGCTATCGAATGACATTTCGGTGTTTTCGATCGGAACGAAAGGTGCGCTGACTACGGTCCCGCAAACGGGTGGCGCGACTGCACCCATCGGCCTGTCGGCCATGAACATGGCCTTGGCGCCTTCGGGAAATTTCTTATACGTCACGGGACAGGAAGCCCAGGGTTGGATTGAAGCATTCCCCGTGACTCAGGGCGTGCTGGGAACTCCGACGGTTTCCTTGACTGGAAACAACCCGTTCGGGTTGGCAATTGATTCCACAGGATCGCATTTGTACACGGCGAACAAGCAGGACAGCAGCATTTCGACATTCACGATCAATGCGGACGGATCGCTTACTGCATTGGGCTCTCCGATTGGCGAGACTTTTAACGGACCGGTGAACCTGCTGATCGACAAGTCAAGCAAGTACCTTTACGTGGCAAATCAGGGTTCCGGCAATCTGGCTGCCTATTCGATCGGGTCCGATGGCGGGCTGACTCTGCTCACTGGCTCGCCCTTCACGACCGGAGCGCAGCCGAATTTCATCGCCTCAGATTCGAGCGGCAAGTACTTGTTTGTCGGAAACCAGTCCAACTCGGCGATTCAGTCGTTCAGTCTGAATACGAGCACGGGAGCGCTGACTTCGATTGGGTCATACGCGGTTCCGGCAACACCAACTTCGATTGTGATCACTCCTTAGGTTTAGGTCGAAAAAAATGGGTACAGTAGTTCACACAGTTGAATCGGAACACGTGTCAGCGCGGTACGCGCAGCGTGTCAATCCACAATGGGTGCGTCTGCTTCGATTGCTTGAGATGGACGTCCGCTACGAGAAGTGTGTAGGAGCGGAGCTGTTTACTGCAGACGGCCGCAGGATCGTGGATTTCCTGTCGGGCTATTGCGTTCACAACGTTGGACACAACCATCCGGATGTCGTAGATGCGTTGCAACGAGAGCTTTCACGCTGTGGCCCGGCGATGATCCAGACTCATGTAGCGGATCTGGCGGGCGAACTAGCGGAACGGCTATGTACCAGAGCCGGGGGACGGTTGAACAAGGCATTCTTTGCATCTTCGGGAAGTGAAGGTGTGGAGGCGGCCATCAAGTTTGCCCGAGCGTATACCCGGCGGACAGGGATACTGGCCGCAGAGCATGCGTTTCACGGCCTAACTTGCGGAGCGTTGTCGCTCATGAGCGACGAATTCTGGAGAGAAGGATTTGGACCGCTGTTGCCTGGAGCTAAGACCGTTCCATTTGACTCTCTGGAGGCTCTGGAGCGTGAACTCAAGAGCAAACAGTTTGCGGCATTCGTTGTGGAGCCGATTCAGTCCGAAGCCGGAGTTCGCGTTCCTCACGCGGATTACCTGCGGAATGCCGAGTCCCTGTGCCGGCATTACGGAACGCTGTTTGTGTTGGACGAAGTGCAGACGGGGATGTATCGTACCGGAACATTTCTGGCAGCGCATCAGTTTGGAGTCGAGCCGGATATGGTCGTGCTGGCAAAAGCGTTGAGCGGCGGGTTGGTGCCGGTTGGAGCGGTGTTGATGTCGGACGAGGTGTGCGATTCCGTTTACTCTTCTCTCCCGCGCGCATTTGTGCATACATCGACGTTCGGTGAGAACAGTCTGGCGATGCGAGCTGGATTGGCGACTCTCGAGGTTCTGGAACGCGAAGAATTAGAACGGCGCGCGATTGACTCGGGCAAATATCTGAGTGAGCAACTGACGGGCGCGCTGCGAGAATTTGAGATGGTGAAAGAAGTTCGCGGTCTGGGATTACTGATGGGAATCGAATTTCAGGCGCCGAAG
Organism: Acidobacteriota bacterium; assembly: GCA_003225535.1. Lineage (GTDB taxonomy): Bacteria > Acidobacteriota > Terriglobia > Terriglobales > Acidobacteriaceae > Sulfotelmatobacter. Next base: position 26,374 of record QIAL01000227.1, read on the forward strand.
CAGCTTCGACTTCGAATTCCGTACGAGGCGTTCGGAGCTATACACGGCGGAGTGTTTGGGCAGATTCTGGTGATGAGACTGTTTCGGGATTTCGGATTCCTGACCCAAGTCTGCGGGAATAATTTCATGGTGCTGAAAGTGGCTCCGCCGCTGGTGGTTGAAGAAGCACAGATGGATGCTTTCATCGCTGCTGTACGGAGCGTCGTGGGGCTCGCGAATTCCCCCGGCGCCTTCTGGTCCGAGGCGCTTGGTCTCGCCCGACGGGCGTTCCTCAGCTAATATCTGGGGTATTATCGTGTCCAGTTTCCTTAGCGTCGCAAGAAATTTTTGACGATCGTATGACAATTGGGGCTTGCAGGATCATCACAATATAACAACGGCAGGGAGTGCACGAGTACAACCCGTATTCCGCGCGCGGCCATCTAACTGCTTATTCAGGAAGTCCCGCGAGTGTACGGCGCTGACTCTTTGCCGGGACTGGGGATTCAGACCAACATGCAAATAGCCAGCGCCGCGAGCGCGTTTCCTAAGAATTACTACCCTCAGAAATTTCTGCTGGAACAACTGCAACAATATTGGGGTGATCAACTCAAGAATCCGCTGATGCTGGCGCGATTGCACCGTAATGTTGCGGTGGAGGGACGGCACCTGGCGTTGCCGTACGAAAAATATTACGACTTAAAAACCTGGGGCTGTGCCAATGACGCATGGATTCAAGTCGCGCAGGAACTGGGGGAGCAGGCGCTGTGCGGAGCACTGCACCATGCAGGGGTTGATAAGAGCCAACTGGGCGCACTCTTCTTCACATCAGTCACCGGCATCTCGAGCCCTTCGATCGATGCTCTGCTGATAAATCGGATGGGCCTGCCTGCAAATATCAAGCGTTTGCCTATTTTTGGGCTTGGGTGCGTTGCCGGTGCGGCCGGAATCGCACGAGCGGCTGACTATGTGCGCGCCTATCCATCGCAGGCTGCGGCGCTGGTTTCGGTCGAGCTGTGCTCACTGACAATCCAGAAACAGGATCTCACGGTGGCTAACCTGATTTCGTCTGGACTGTTCGCGGATGGTTCGGCGGCTGTAGTGGTCACAGGAAGCGAGCTGAATGCGGCTGGGCCGGAGATTGTGGCGACGCGGTCAGTTTTTTATCCAGACACGGAAGAGATGATGGGCTGGAAGGTAAGTGAAAGAGGCTTCAACATCGTGCTGTCTCCGAAGGTCCCGGTGCTGATTCGCGAACATCTGGGGCACGATGTGGATTCATTTCTGGCAGATCACGGATACAAAAGAAGCGACATCGGAAGTTGGGTACTCCATACCGGGGGACCGAAGGTTTTGGAAGCAACGGCTGCCGCACTGGATCTACATAACGGGCAGCTAGACGCTTCCTGGGATTGTTTGAAGAAGGTGGGGAATCTGTCGTCGGCTTCGGTGCTGGTCGTGCTGGAAGATGTGATGCAGAACCGGCGCCCAGAACCTGGAACGATAGGCGTGCTGGCGGCGATGGGACCGGGATTCTGCTCGGAGCTAGTTCTTTTGAAGTGGTGAGGATCTTGCTTGGTGAACTCTACTGACGTTTTCGTGGTTGGCGGTGGACCCGCAGGATTGGCTATGGCCATCGCGGCGCGACAGCGAGGACTCCACGTGGCCGTCGCCGATAGCAGGCGACCGCCGATCGATAAAGCGTGCGGAGAGGGTTTGATGCCGGACGGGCTCGCGGCGTTAGAGCGGCTTGGGCTTCAGCTGCCGCTTGCGGAGGCGTATCCGTTTCGGGGTATCCGGTTTTTGAGTCGCGAATTGTCGACCGATGCATTGTTTCCAGCAAGCGGATTCGGGCTTGCCGCGCGACGGACCGTTTTGCACCGTGTCATGACCGAGCGCGCTGCACAGGTTGGCACTGAGTTGCTTTGGGGTGCCGCGGTGACGGGCATCGGCGCAGATGGAGTTCATGTCGGAAAGGACGTTGTCCGGGCGCGCTGGATTATCGGGGCGGATGGATCGAACTCGCGTGTGCGGCGGTGGGCGGGACTCGAGGCAAGCTATCGCCCTCGACTGCGTTATGCCTTCCGGAGGCATTATCGCGTTGCGCCGTGGACAGATCTCATGGAAGTACATTGGGGCGAGCGCTGCCAGGGTTACGCGACCGCGGTGTCGGATGAGCAGGTCTGTGTTGCGATGGCGTCGCACGATCCTAGTTTTCGGCTGGAAGATGGTCTGAAGGAATTGCCGTGGCTGAGTGCGCAGTTGCAGGAAGCGGAGGCGGTGACCACAGAACGCGGAGCCGTGACAGGCAACCGGAGGCTCAAGCGCGTGTGGCGTGCCAACGTCGCGCTGATCGGCGATGCGGCAGGCACGGTGGATGCGATCACGGGGGAAGGTCTTGGGTTGGCGTTCAGCCAGGCAGTAGCACTGGCCGGATGCATCGAAGCGGGGGACCTGAGTCCGTATCAGAAGATTCACGATCGACTCGCTCTGCGTCCGTTGCTGATGGCACGGCTGATGCTCACGCTTAACGGGCGACCACGGCTGCAGCACCGTACACTGCAAGTTTTTCGAACGCGTCCGGAATTGTTTCGGCGATTGCTCGCTCTCCATGTGGGAGCGTTGCCGCCACGAGATTTGGTGTGGGACGGGCTGACTCTTGGTTGGGGACTGATCAGCGCTTAGCCATGGATAGGATGTGTAGCCAGGTTCACAGACGAATCGTTTTGACGGCCTTGCTGTTGGCTGCCGGCACTGTACTGGCTGCGGCTCAGGACACTGACTATAGGGTCGATCCGGCGCAGAGTTCTGTAGAGTTCACATTGGGGGATGTCCTCCATACCGTGCGCGGGACCTTCAAGGTAAAGCAAGGAGACCTTCAAGTCGAAGCAGACGGAAAAGTATCGGGACAGGTTGTGGTGGACGCCGCGAGCGGGGATAGCGGCAGCGGGATGCGCGACCGGAAGATGCACAAAGAGGTGCTCGAAAGCACGCGCTACCCAGAGATTGCGTTTCGTCCTGACCGGATCGACGGGGCCGTTGCGAGTTCCGGCAAGTCCTCTGTGCTGATTCATGGCATGTTCAACATCCACGGGACGGATCGCGAGATCACCGTCCCGGCCCAGGTGGAGACGAGCGGGGAGCAATGGACGGCAACGGTCCACTTCAGGGTGCCGTACCAGAAGTGGGGAATGAAGAATCCCAGCACCTTGTTTCTGCGCGTAAGCGATACTGTGGAGATTGATCTGGTGGCGACCGGGACTGTAGTGAGACACACTGCGCATTCCGCTCAGTAACGATCCCGCGGGACAATTCCCTTTCCTTCGGTGCAGTCATAGGCGCGGCCCACAGCCAGATTCTTGAATTCTTCCGTTAGTCCGCTGGGCCAATCGATGACCATCCGATCGATGCGATCGCGCCTCTCGACTCCGAACGTGACAGGGAGTTCGGATTGCGAAAGATAGCTTGAACCTCCTTTGACTACGCGCAACTGCTCCATGCCGCCGGCAAAGATGCGGACGGTGGCGCCGATGGCATCACGATTGGATTTCGTTCCGACGAGTTGGAAGCGGATGCTGCGGTTTCCGGCAAGGTGGTCGTTGCGATAGAGGTAAGCAGGGCCATTGTTGGTCGTGATCAAGAGATCTAAATCGCCATCACGATCGAAATCGGCGTAGGCAAGGCCGCGGCCGACTTTGGGACGGTCGAAGCCTTCACCGGCCTCTGCGGCGACCTCACGGAAGGTCCCCTTGCCGCCGTTGAGGAAGAGTTGCGGCGGTTGGGCGTATCCGACATTGCCGCGAATGTTGCGAACCGTTTCGTCGATGTGTCCGTTGGCAACCGCGAAATCCAGCCAGCCGTCGAGGTTGACATCGAGGAAGGAGCAGCCGAATCCGAGGCTGTTGCGGGAAGCGATGCCGACTCCGGACTGCGGGGCAATGTCTTCAAAACTCTTTCCGCTGAGACGATACAGACCGATCATCTCATTGTCGAAATTAGTGATAGCGACACCGGGTGTGCCGGAGTTGTCGAAATCGGCGACATCGACTCCCATACCGGCGCGCGCTTTGCCTTCGCTGCTGAAGGCGATGCCAGCCTCGACGGCAGCATCTTTGAAAGTGCCGTTATGCTGGTTGCGATAGAGCTTATTGGGTTGCGTGTCGTTGGCGACGAGGAGATCGGGCCAGCCGTCACGGTTTTCGTCCAGCAAAGCCACGCCAAGAGATTTGGAGCTGCTGTCGAAGATTCCGCTAGTCGCCGTCACATCTTCGAAGGTGCCATTGCCGCGATTGTGAAACAGCCAGCAGGTGGCACCGCGGTACGCTTCTGGCGTGCAGTACGACTTATGCTTGCCGTCGAGGCTGCAAAAGATGTCGGCCTCGAGAGACCATTTGACGTAATTGCAGACAAAGAGATCGAGAAGTCCGTCACGGTCGTAGTCGAACCAGAGAGCGGAGGTGCTGAAGCCTTCCCGCTTGCCGAGACCCGCGGCGTTGGTGACATCAACGAACGTTCCTTTTCCTGTGTTACGGAAGAGGCGGTTCTGGCCAACGCACGTGACGAGGATATCGGGATATCCGTCGTTGTTGTAGTCGCCGACGGCCACGCCCATGCCGTAGAGCTCGACATCAAGGCCGGCTCGCGACGTTACATCGGTGAAGGTGCCGTCGCCATTGTTGTGATAGAGGCGAAGAGTACTGTGGGATTTCTTATGACCAGGCCAGTCAGAGCCATTGATGAGAAGGATGTCTTGCCAACCGTCGCGATCATAGTCGAGAAAGGCGCATCCGGAGCCGAGAGTTTCCGGCAGGAACTTCCCGCCGAAGGCGCCGCTATTGTGCTGAAAATGGATACCGGCATGGCTTGTGACGTCCGCAAAGCGGAATCCGATGGCATTGCTCGCGGCGGATTGTGCCGCGAAGGATTGCAGCCGCGAAAGCTGCGACCAGGATACCAGTCCAGCCATTCCTCCCAGGAAAGACCTGCGATTCACGGAACGTTCACCAGCCCGGCGCGGATGGCATAGACGACGAGTTCGGCGGTCTTGTGAATGCCGAGGGTGTTCATGATGTTGGCGCGGTGAACGGCGAC
>QIAL01000228.1 GCA_003225535.1 Acidobacteriota bacterium
GCTGCGTTACGCTCGCCGCGGAGGGCGGACTTTTGCTCGACTTTGGGGTCGAAGACTGTTTCTCCGGCAGCGATTTTGCGGATTGCCGGGCCAAGCTCGAGATCCATTGCGTCTTTTAGAACATATCCTTTAGCGCCGGCTTCGATCGCCTGTCGGACCCAGGTGCTCTCGCTGTGCATGCTGAGCATTAGAACGGCTGTTTCGGGAGAGTCTTCGATGATCCGGCGCGTGGCGTCGAGTCCATTCATGCCTGGTAGAGCGCAGTCCATGATGACCACTTGTG
>QIAL01000405.1 GCA_003225535.1 Acidobacteriota bacterium
GACGTGTACTCGGAGAGCACCTTCAAATGCGAGGGGTCAGAAGTGTCGAGGAAGACGATGCCGTTCTTGCGGTTGGACGCTCCCTCGCGCGTGAAGACACCAATCTTCTCGTCAGGCGTGGTGCTGATGTCGTTGATGAGCCGTGCATCGACCTTAAGCGTATCGAGCAGTTTGGGATTCGCCGGATCGGCGATGTCGTAAACGAACAGCTTGTCAGCAATCGTGGAGAGATAGGCGTGGTGGCCGATGATCCACTCTTCCGACATCATCACATCAGGCATGGGCACGTGGGACACGACTTCGACTTCTCGCTCCACACTGCGCGGACGGACCACCACCGACGCCGACGCGCTGTGCTGGCCGCTGCTTGCGGTAACGACATAGGTGCCGGACTTCTCCGCGACGAAAGCCCCATCGGGATAGATAGCAGCGCCGCTTCCAGTGACCGACCAACGCACTGGCGGCTCCTTGCCGCTGTCGGCTGCCGCGAAGTGCACCACATCGCCGGTGCGAGCGTCAGCCGTGGCAGGCTTGATGCTTAACTTGCGCACTGCATCGCGAACAACTTGCACCGTGACTTTGGCTGTGGCTTCGTCGGAATTCGCCTTGATGGTGACGCTGCCTGGCGCAACGCCAGTCACCAATCCCGCCGCGTCGACGCTGGCGATAGATGGCTTGTCGGAGGTCCATTTGATGGACGCGTCACTCCGAGGCTCGCCGTTCAGGGTGCGAGCAACCGCCGTCAGGCGTTCGGCACTGCCAGCGACGATCGGTCGCGCCAGCGGCTCGATCTCCAGTGCTGTGATCTTCGAGGTCCCGACATTCACCTTGGCGTAGCCGGTCTTCCCGGCGATGACTGCTCCAACCGTCACGACTCCAGCCGCGTGGAAGGTGACTTCTCCAGACTCGTCAGCGCCCGCGAGATCGAATGGGGCCGCAAACCAGACGGAAGGCTTGGCCTCGATGGGATTGCCGGCAGCGTCTTTGGCGGCCGCGCTGAATTTCACCTTCTGGCCGACGTGGACGTCCAGCGTCTTGGGCGTGATCTCCACGACTGCGGGAGCGACCGAAGTGGTGGACTCCTGCGGTTTGGCCGCATCCTGCGACCAGGTGCCTGGGACTGAGAACATCGCTACTGCAATCACCAAGAAGACTGCGTTGTGCTTGAGCATGCGCCTCTCCTGTGCCTACGGCTTGCTTGGTTCCATCTTCCAGAAATCAATGCCCGCCGCCTGCGGACCGACATCGACGGTGGCAACCGTTTTCAATGAGGCGAGGTCGATCACTTCGACCGTCCCCGGTTCCGTGCCGACTCCTTCCACCGAAATGAATGCGTACCGGTCGTCGGGCGAGATAACGGCACCGTGAACAACCTTTCGTTTCGTTGGAATGTTCGCCAGTTCCTTCCCGCTGACCGGATCGAAGATCGAAACGGACTGGCCGCGCTTGTTGGTGGCGATCAAGCGGCCGTCTCTCGTCATGGCGAGGTTGTACACTCCGTTACCCGCCGGAAAGCGCCGCGACAATTTCCAGTCAGCGGTGTTGACCGCGACAATATCGTTGGTTTGATTGCAAGCTACGTAAATGGTCGATCCGTCACTCGAGGGCTGCGCCCACGTAGGCGTACAGGTCGGCTTGTGATCGGACATGTTGTGCATCTTTTGATCCGTACCCGTCGGGTACGGAGAGCCGGTCATCCCCATCTCTTTTCCCCGTGCGAGCATGAAGTAGCGAGACACAGCGAACTTGCTGGTATCGATTTCGACCAGCATGTCGTCCATCATGCAGGCGGAGTACTGCCGGGTGCCGGAGTGATTGAGGCGCGATCCGTGCGGCATGGTGCAGGTCGTGATGCGCTTCACCTCGATCATCTGATCGGTGGCGACGACCGAGATCGAGGACGGAACCATGTCGCCGTGGAAGTTGGCATTGGCGACGTAGATGAAACTGCCGTCCGGCGTGATATCCGTCGTTGCAGGGAACATCCCGAGGCTGGTGTACTTGATGACGTCGTTGCTGCCGGCGCGATACTTCCAGACCGAACCTTCGGGCCGGCCGTGGCCTTCGGAAACGTAAAAATATTGTTTGTCGGGCGAGACCGCGATGCCATGCGGACCGTTGATGTCCATCGGCATCAGACCGGTGCGCGCCTGGTTTTCAATCTGCAAACCCTTCGGCCCGAATCGCAGAAGGACGATCTTGTCGGCTGATTCGCAGACGACGTAGACGAGGTAATCCTGTTTAGGACCTTCGGGAGACGGAGACGCTGTCTGCGCCGTGGCAGCCATCGCAAAGCAAGCTAGCGCCAGGACGGCACCCAGACTATGCAGACGAACTCCTCGCTTGTTACGAGAAATGATGCCGTTCAACATTTACCTGCGGTTGACCCTGCCCGTCCCTAGCAGTAGGGAAGCCCCCAGAGTTGAGGACTAATCTAACACAGGCGGAGACTCGTTTTTTTGGGTATCATTCATGCCCATGCGTAAGCTTCTTCCGCGCGCGGCTCTTGTCCTGGCGATTCTCTACGCTCTTTTTGTCGGACTCATCTGGTGGGCGATGCGCCAGCCTCCGGAAACATTCGGCCGGGTCATGAAGCACATGCCGGATGTAGCGTACTTCATGGTTCCGTTCGAAACGATGTGGACCCACGCCCGCGCCGGACATCTGCATTCTGGCGAACCCGCGCCAGATTTTTCTCTGACAAAGCTCGACAAATCCGCAACCGTGCAACTCTCGACGCTCACGGCAACGCAACCGGTCGTGCTCGTTTTCGGAAGTTACACTTGACCGCCATTCCGGCGGGAGGTTCCCGCCCTCAACAAACTTTACGACCAGTACAACCAGCAGGTCGCTTTCCTGATTGTCTACATTGTGGAGGCGCATCCGAGCGACGTGTGGCAGACCGAGAGCAATCTGAAGGACAAGATCGTTTTCGCGAGCCCGCGTGATTATGAGGAGCGTAGTCAGGTGGCGGGATCTTGCGTGCGGAAACTGGGAATCAAGTTCCCTGCGGTCATCGATGGATTCGACAACAACACGGAGAGCGCCTATACAGGTTGGCCAGATCGAATCTACCTGATCGATCGAAACAATCGAGTGGCCTATAAGAGTAAGCCCGGCCCATTTGGATTCAAGCCGGACGACCTTGAAAAAGCATTGAAGAAGATTACCGGAAGCAGCTAGCGCGGCTTCGTAATCGCTCCCTGCGAGGCCGACCAGACCAGCGCTGCATATTTCGCAAACACTCCGGTGGAATAACGCGGCTTCGGCGCTTTCCACTTCGCCAAGCGCTCGCGGAGGACTTTGCCGGTGACTTCAACTTTCAACAGGCGCTTCTTCACGTCGAATTGAATGATGTCGCCGTTGCGCACTGCTGCGATTGGGCCGCCTAAAGCAGCTTCGGGTGCAACGTGTCCGGCCATCAACCCGCGCGTCGCGCCGCTGAAGCGTCCATCGGTCAGAAGAGCGACCGAGCCGCCAAGGCCCTCGCCGACAATCGCCGCCGTCACGCCCAACATCTCGCGCATGCCAGGACCGCCTTTCGGGCCCTCGTTGCGAATCACGACCACATCCCCGGCCTTGATTTTTTTCGCGGTGACCGCCGCCATCGCAGCTTCTTCAGAGTCGAAGACGCGGGCCGGACCCCGATGCTCCAGGCGTTCGTGGCCGCTGATCTTGATGACGCATCCTTCGGGCGCGAGATTGCCTTTGAGAATGACGAGTCCGCCGGTCGCTTTCAGTGGCTTGTCGAGCGGTACGATCACTTCCTGCTGCGGCGTTTCCTTGGCGCTCGCGGCCTCTACCGCAATCGTTCGCCCGGTCACGGTTTTTGCGGAACCATGCAAATACTTGCCGCTCATCAGGCGCTTGGCCAGCAGGCCGATACCGCCGGCGCGATGCATGTCCGCGGCGACGAATCTGCCGGAAGGTTTGAGATCGGCGAGCAGTGGAGTGCGCTCGCTCACCGTTTGGAAATCTTCAATGTCGAGTTTGACGCCGGCCTCCCGCGCGATGGCGAGCAGGTGCAGCACCGCATTGGTCGACCCGCCGCTAGCCGCGACCGAGGCAATCGCATTCTCGAACGCTTGGCGGGTCAGAATGTCGCGCGGCTTCAGGCCCTTCTGCAAGACGCTCATCACGAGTTTGCCGCACTCGAATGAGATCTGGTCTTTCTGCGGATCCATGGCGGGAACACTGTTGAAGCCCATCGGCGAGAGGCCAATCATCTCCATCACGGTGGACATGGTGTTGGCCGTGTACTGGCCGCCGCAGGCTCCGGCCGCCGGACAGGCGACGTCCTCGAGCTCCCTCAATTCTTTATCGCTCATCTTGCCGGCAACATTCGCACCAATGGCTTCATAAACGTCCTGGATGGTGACGTCCTTGCCGCGATAACTGCCCGGGGCGATCGTTCCTCCGTACAGCACAACGCCTGGAAGATTCATGCGCGCCAGAGCCATGGCCGCGGCGGGGATCGTCTTGTCGCAGCCGACCACGCACACGACGGCGTCGAACATCTGCCCGCGGCAGACGAGCTCGATGGAGTCGGCGATCACTTCGCGGCTCACCAACGACGCGCGCATGCCCTCGGTGCCCATCGTCTCCCCGTCAGAGATCGCGATGGTGTTGAATTCCATCGGCGTACCGCCAGCTTCGCGAATGCCTTCCTTCACTTTGGCCGAGAGGCGGCGCAGGTGGAAGTTGCAGGGCATGGTTTCAATCCAGGTATTGGCCACGCCGATCAGCGGACGGCTGAGATCGGCATCGGTGTATCCAACGGCCTTGAACATCGAGCGAGCGCCAGCGCGATCGCGTCCTTCGGTGATTCCGCGACTGATGTGTTTGAGATCCATGGTTAGAGTCCGTGCAGTGAAGAATACAAGAGCATAAACCATGAAGGACACTAAGGTACACGAAGCGTTTCCTCTGTGTGACTTCGTGTCCTCTGTGGTTCAAGCTTTTCTCTGTTCAGCAAAAACGGGGAACCCGCTTGCCGCAGGTTCCCCAGAATGCATGACGCTGCCCAGGGATCGTCATGCTTGCCCAATCAAGAACTCGAATCGTTACGCGCGGGCAGACGCGCGGGGACTATCGATGCTCACACCCGCCGGAGGGTGGGACGAATTCCACTCCGCGGCCTGCGCTGGTCCGGAACCGACATGAATCACATCCGGAATCGCATACCACTCGCGATAGAGCTGGCCGACCTGCTTCTGGTTGACGTCAAGCACCAGTGTGACCTGGTGATCGCGCTCGGCGGCCTCAGCGTGTACGGAATGCAGATCGAGCGCGCGGCGCGAGGCCCCGTTCAGGATCCGCATCAGTGTTCCCTGTGTGTTCCGGTAGCGGATGTGGAAAGCGTTCATGTTGTTCATCCCCAAGTCGAGTGCAGATTTTTAAAATCTCAACCACGTTTGAAAATCTGCAATCTAATGTCTGGCTTCTGAAATCCAATTACTGCGTCGGCTCCTCTTCCAGCAACATCTCTGACAGCGCCGCGCCGGCCGGGACCATCGGGTAAACGTTGGCCTCGGGGGCACAGTCAAACACCAGCAACTCGGGATCCGGTGAATGCAGGAAGCGGTCAATCTGATCGCCAGTCGCCTGCGACACCGGAAACTCGCGCATCACGTCTTCCTTCATCCGGAAGCTCGGAATCCTGTAGGCCTTCGCGATCTCGACAAAGTCCGGATTGTCGCTCAGGTCGGTCTCGGCGTAGTTGCGCTCGTAGAAGAGCTGCTGCCACTGGCGCACCATGCCGAGATACTTGTTGTCGATGATGATCATCTTGATCGGCAGCCCGAGACGGTGAACCGTGGCGAGCTCCTGGATGTTCATCTGGAAACCGCCATCGCCAGACACGCACAGGACGCAGGTGTCGGGTTTGGCCAGCTGCACGCCGACCGCAGCTGGCAGAGCGAAGCCCATCGCGCCCAGGCCTCCGGAAGTGATGAAGCCGCGCGGAGAGTCCGAGTTATAGCGTTGCGCAGCCCACATCTGGTGCTGGCCCACGTCGGCAAGAATCACGCTGTCCTCAGGCAGACGGCTGAAGAGTTCGTCGAGGAAGCGAATGGTCGGCTGCGCCAGGCCGCGCGGATCGAGTTCCGCGCGCTCCGGCCCGCAAGCGACGGCGCGCCATTCCGCAAAATCAGGCAGGGTGTGACGACGAAGTTCCGCGTCGAAAGCAGGAATTGTGTCCGCGAGATTCCCGATCACGGGAAGATTGCACGGACGCACGCGATCCAGTTGCGCGGGATCAATTTCAAAGTGAACGATCTTGGCGTGCGGTGCGAATCGTGAAGGATCACCGGTGACACGGTCGTCGAGACGCGCTCCGAACACCAGCAGCAGATCCGTCTCGTGCAGCGCAGTATTCGCAGCGCGCGTTCCGTGCATGCCGACCATGCCGAGGTAGTAAGGCGCCTGCTGCGGAACAGCGCCCAGGCCATGAACCGTAGCAAACGTCGGAATGTTCAGATGATCGAGCAGCCGCCGCAGTTCGGGAATCGCGCCGGAAATCTTGGCCCCAGCGCCGATCAGCGCGACAGGCTTTGAAGATTGCTGCAACAAAGCGACGATCGTGTCGGTGAATCCACCGTCGGCCTTGGCGTCGGCAGGCCGGGCGTGCGGCGTGAACTTCGCCGGTCCGGAGAACTCCTTCTTCGCCTTCAGCATGTCGGTGGGGATATCGATCACCACCGGCCCCGGACGTCCGCTGCGTGCCCAGTGGAATCCTTCGGCAATCACTTCGGGAATTTCGTCGATGGTGCGGACCAGCCGGCTCCACTTCGTGAGCGAAAGCGTCACGCCGAATACATCGGTCTCTTGAAATGCATCGGTGCCGATGAGCGCGCTGCGCACCTGACCGGTAATGCAGACCAGAGGAACGGAATCCATCTTGGCGTCAGCGATGCCGGTAACCAGGTTCGTTGCCCCGGGGCCGCTGGTCGCCATCGCGACTCCAACTTTGCCCGTAACGCGCGCGTAACCTTCTGCCGCGAATACCGCGCCCTGCTCGTGCCGCGTCAGGATATGCCGCACTCCGCTGCCATCGAGCGCGTCATACAACGGCATGATCGCGCCGCCTGGATAGCCGAAGACGAGGTCGACGCCCTCAGCACGCAGGCACTGCAGAACGATGTCGGCCCCCTTAAGCATTCACCACCTGTTTTGTGGAACCCTGAGGAGCTTTCTTGCCTTCCTTGGGCAGCCAGCTCATCATGCCGCGTAGCTGTGCGCCGATGATCTCGATCGGGTGTTGCTTTTCCTTCTCGCGCAGCTTGTTGAAGTTGGGGCAGCCGGCCTTGTTTTCCGCAATCCACTCCTGAGCGAATTTGCCCGATTGAATGTCAGCCAGCGTCTTCTTCATCGCCTGACGGGTCGCGTCGCCCACCACCTGCTCACCGCGAGTGAGGTCGCCATACTCGGCTGTGTTCGAGATCGAATATCGCATGCGATCCAATCCACCTTCGTAGATCAGGTCGACGATCAGCTTCACTTCATGCAGACACTCGAAGTAGGCGATCTCTGGGGCGTATCCTGCTTCGACCAGGGTTTCGAATCCCTTCTTGATGAGCGACGTGAGGCCGCCGCAAAGAACTGCCTGCTCGCCGAACAGATCGCTCTCGGTTTCTTCGCGGAAGGTCGTTTGCAGAACACCCGCGCGGGTTGAGCCGATGCCGTGAGCGTAGGCCAGGGCAAGTTCATGAGCGTGGCCGCTGGCATCCTGTTGAATGGCGATCAGCGACGGGACCCCATTGCGTTGAAGTGAATGCTGAAGCCGTGCGAGAAGCCGAGAACTTTTACAGGATGCAGATAGGGTTTGATGAGCTGGTCGTACATTTCGGCCTGGGTCTCATCCGGCGTGAGAATGTGGATCCAGTCGGCGCGCTTGGCGGCCTCGTCGGGAGCCACAACCACCATGCCATCGGCGCGAGCCTGCTGAGCGCTCTTGCGGGCGGGATCAAGGCCGACGATAACTTTGTGTCCGCTGTCGCGGAGATTCTGGGCTTGCGCGTGTCCCTGGCTACCATAGCCAATGATTGCAATGGTTTTGCTCTTCAGTGCGTCGGGGCGCACGTCCCGCTCATAGAAAATAGTAACCGCCATCGTGCTCCTCTCATTTGCGACAGGGGAGGCGAAAAACGACGAATGCTCCCGGGGAATTGAAACGGCTACCGCAAACCGACCGGTCGGTCGGTTTAATCATGCTATCTGCCCCGCTATCCCCTGTCAATCCCCAACTTTGATCCCCCGAGAGGTACGAAGCATGTTCCGATGGCCGCCTCGGCCGTCCAAGCCTGGGCAAAGCCCGGCGTCTATTGAAGAATTGCTCCGTTCTTCCGATGGAAGCTAAGAGGGCTCGAAAAAGATTTAGAAAACGCGTATTGTGCGCGCGAGAAGGCCAAATATGGGCAAAAAGCGAATCAAACCTGCGAACACCAATGGGACGTCAATGCTGTCGTCGGCGAAATTAGATCGGATTCAGCCCGCCGCCAAGTCTCTGAAGCCGCTTGTACTGGGCAAGAATTGCGACTATGACCGCGAACTGCGGCGGCTGCAGATTGAACTGGTGAAATTGCAGGAATGGATCCGTCAGTCGGGCCTCAAAGTAGTCGTGCTCTTTGAGGGGCGCGATGCTGCCGGCAAAGGCGGCTCGATCAAGCGCATTACTGAGAGCCTGAACCCTCGCGTCTGCCGGGTGGTCGCGCTGGGTACGCCCACCGAGCGCGAAAAGACGCAATGGTATTTCCAACGTTATGTCGCCCACCTGCCCGCGGCGGGTGAACTGGTACTGTTTGACCGCAGTTGGTACAACCGCGCCGGCGTGGAGCACGTCATGGGATTCTGTACGGAGTCGGAGTACATGGAATTCCTGCACAGCTGTCCGGAATTCGAACGGATGCTGGTGCGCGCGGGCATCATCCTCGTCAAATACTGGTTCTCGGTCAGCGATGAAGAACAGGAGCGTCGTTTTCAAGATCGCATGAGAGATGTGACCAAGCGCTGGAAACTCAGTGGAATGGACCTGCAATCCCGGGCGCGTTGGGCCGAGTATTCCCGCGCCAAGGACGAAATGTTTGCGGTCACCGACATCAAGCAGGCTCCCTGGTACGTGGTCAATGCGGAAGACAAGAAATGTGCCCGCCTCAATGTCATCCGGCACCTGCTCTCGCTCATTCCGTACGAAGATCTCACTCCGGAACCCGTTAAGCTCCCGCCAATGGATAAGACCAAGTACATCCGCCCGCCGATTGAAGATCAGAACTTCGTCCCCGAGGTCTACCGACGCTAATGGCAAGGACAACGTAGGGACAGCCGCCACGGCTGTCCGGCCACGCGAAGAGAGCCGAAAAGATCCGCCGTGCTGAGTCCCGAGCGAGGCTGCGGAGCTTCGCTCCGCCGGACCGCGAGGTCGGCTGTCCCCACATGAACCCGCTGACCGCGCGAACTGGCAATCCCGGCCGCAACTGTTTACCATGGCACGCGATGGCTCGCGACACTCTGGTTGATTCCCGGCAGGAAATCCTGCGCACGGCTGCGCGATTGTTTCAGCAACGCGGCTACGATGCCACTTCGATGAACGATGTGGCAGCGTCGCTGAAACTCAGCAAGGGTGGCCTCTATCATCACTTTCAGAGCAAGGACGAAATCCTGTTCGAGATCATGAACCACGCCATGGAGATCACCGAAGATCGCGTCCTGGCGCCGGTGCGTAGCATTGCCGATCCGGAAGCGCGGTTGCGCGCCCTCATCCGCCTGCATATCGAGGTCGTGCTCAGCCCGCAAGACCGCGAGATCACCGTGATGCTGCACGAGAACCATCCACTGCCTCCGACGCTGCGCCGGCGCATCAACACGCGGAAGAAGGATTACATTCACTTTGTCGAAAGCCTCATGGCCGACGTGCAGCGGACGCGTCAGGGCAAAGGATCGGTCAGCCCGCGCGCGGCGGCTTTTGCGCTGTTGGGGATGATCAACTGGATCTACCAGTGGTATAAGCCCGAGGGCAGCCTGCAGGCGCATAACCTGGTTCCGCAATTCACCGAGTTGGTGTTCGGGGGAATTCTGGGGTGAAACCAGGCTTCTTCAAGATCGGCGAGATCGACCGTGATCGAGCACAGACGGGCAAGCTTTACCGCGAGTTTCTGCGCGTTCCGGCGATGAGTGCGGGATTGTACGTCCTACCTGTGGGAGCGACCGATCCGCAAAGGCCTCATCACGAAGACGAGATGTACTACGTGCTGCGTGGCCGGGCCCGCTTTCGTGCAGGCGATGAAGATCCGGAAGTTTCGGCCGGAAGCGTCCTCTTCGTCGCCGCCGAGGTGGAGCATCGCTTTCACGACATTACCGAGGAGTTGGCAGTACTAGTCTTCTTCGCGCCTGCGGAGAGCTAGGAAGACTCACCACGGAGGACGCAGAGGTACACAGTATTCCTCAGTGCGCCCTGTGGTTAAGACTTGGCGGGGATCCAGTAAACTTCTTCCTTCACCGAACCCTTTTCGGTGAAGCCACGACGCTTCAGGATCGCCTTGCTGTGCTCGATCATCTCCGGATGTCCGCAGATGTAGGCGACGGTATTCGTTGCGTCGAGTTCCCAGTGATCCGCGTACTTGCGCAGGATGTCGTCGGCGCGTCCGATCTCACCCGACCAGTCCGAGTGGTCCCAGGGACGGCTCACCGTGGGCACGTACTTGAACCAGGGCAGCTCTTTGTCGAAATGCACGAGTTCGTCTCTATACCCGAACTCCCAGGGGCGACTGGCGCCGTTGAGCAGATAAAGCTTATGCGAGCCGTCGAAGCGGCCTTCCTTCCACTCTTTTGAGAGCGTGCGGACATAGCTCACGAACGGCGCGACGCCGGTGACGGTCGAAATGAGCAGGTGATTGTTCCGTCCATTCGACATGTCGAGTGAAAACTTGCCCTTGGGAGCCTTGCGCATCAGAAGTTGGTCGCCGGGTTGCATTTTGTGGAGCAAGGGCGTGAGCGCTCCCTGGGGCACCAGTTCGAAGAAGAACTCCACTTCGTCTTCCGCGGGCGACGATGCGATCGAGTACGGCCGCTCTAGGCGTTTTCCGTTGTTCTCCACTCCCAGCGTTGCGTACTGCCCGGGGACGAAATTAAATTCGCCTCCGCTGCGGATGCGGAACATCCATAGATCGGGTGCAAAGTCGACACGCTTCGTGATATGTGCGCGATAAAATTTTTCGTCGGGAATGCTCATTGCTCTCGCAGGGAATGTCATTAGCTCTCGTCCTCGGCCGTCGACAACGGATGCTGTTCAAAAAGAAATGAACCGCGTCCAGAAAAGTGGACAGCTCTCTCAAAATCACTGGATAATCATTGGATGCGGCAGCGTACGCGGATGACTCTGCACGATGCGCGCCAAAACCCCAGTCGACCGAACGGTCGTACAGCCTCTCTCAGTTACGGTTATCGTAACTGGAATCGGCCCTGTTGGGAAGGGACTATCGGTCATGACAGTAGCCGCAGAAGTACAGGAACTTTGGAGGCAGATTTTTTGGGACGGCCGATGGTTGTGGACTAACGAGCTTCGGAAGAAGCTTGCTCCACCGATAACTGCTCCAAAATCGTACGCAGGCCTCGCAGAACGTCGGCGGCGGCGGTGGGCTTCATAACGAATTTCAGCGTCCCGTCAGGAGCGAACTGCGCTCCTTTCTGGGCCGAAACGAAGCGCGCGAGCTGCTCGGGATCGACGGCGGCATTCTGGCGGAACTTGAAGGTCACCGTGTCACGTTTACGGTCGATAGCGTTCACACCTACACGAATACACAGAAGCTTGAGGGCAGCATAGTCGAGCAGGTTGCGGACGGCCTGAGGCGGCTCGCCATAGCGGTCCTGTAACTCCCCGGCAACGTCTGTAAGCTGCGACTCGGTTTCGACCCCCGCGACACGTTTGTACATTCTGAGCCGCTGGTTCTCTTCGGGAATGTATTCAGCCGGGATGCGAATGTTCAGGCCGAGATTGAGCTGGGTTTCGGCTTCATCCGGAGCAGCTTCTCCCTTCATCTCGCGAATGGCGCGGTCGAGCATCTGCGTGTAGAGCTCAAATCCGATCGCCTCGATGTGTCCGCTCTGCTCACCACCCAAGAGATTTCCCGCCCCGCGAAGTTCGAGGTCCAGTGCGGCAATCTTGAATCCGGCTCCAAGGTCGGAAAATTCTTTCAGTGCAGCGAGCCTGCGGCGGGCGATCGGTGTGAGTTCGACTTCGCGCGGAATCATGAGGTACGCATACGCTCGCCGATTCGAGCGGCCAACTCGTCCGCGGAGCTGGTAGAGTTCGGAAAGTCCGAGGCGGTCGGCGCGGTTAATCAGAATCGTGTTGCACAGAGGAATGTCGAGGCCGTTCTCGATGATCGTGGTGGCGACGAGAATGTCCGCCTCGTGATGCATGAACGTCAGCATCACTTTTTCGAGTTCGGATTCTCCCATCTGTCCATGGCCGACAATGATGCGGGCTTTCGGCACGAGTTCCTGCAGCTTGGCGGCGATCTCCCATATGCTCTCCACGCGGTTGTGGACGAAGTAGACCTGGCCGCCGCGTTCGAGTTCCTGCTCGATCGCCGACTGGATGAGCTTATCGTCCCAGCTGGCAACCACGGTTTGAATCGCCATGCGGTCTTTGGGCGGCGTCTCGATCACGCTCATGTCGCGCAGCCCGACCAGTGACATGTGCAGAGTGCGCGGGATCGGCGTCGCGGACATGGTCAGCACATCGACCTGCTTGCGCATCTGCTTGATGCGCTCTTTGTGGCGAACGCCGAAGCGCTGCTCCTCGTCAACGATCAGCAGGCCGAGGTCCGAGAACTTCAGGTCCTTCGACAGAATGCGATGCGTTCCGATCAGGATGTCAATCTTCCCGCTCTCTGCCTTCTGCAGGATCTCTTTCTGCTGCTTGGGATTTCGGAAGCGGCTGATCATCTCAACGGTGACCGGGAAAGGCGCAAAGCGCTGCTTGAATGTCTCGTAATGCTGAAATGCGAGAACGGTCGTGGGAGCAAGCACCGCGACCTGCTTGTTGTCGCTGACCGCTTTGAACGCCGCGCGCATGGCGACTTCCGTCTTTCCGTAGCCCACATCGCCGCACAGCAGGCGGTCCATGGGCAGCGACGACTCCATGTCGTGCATTACGTCGATGATCGCCTGCGCCTGGTCTTCGGTTTCGCTGAACTCAAACGAATCTTCGAACTCGCGGACGAACTCGTTACCCGCGGGATAGGCGTGGCCTTCGGCCATCTTGCGCTGCGCATAGAGCTTGAGCAACTCCTCGGTCATGTCTTGCATGGCCTTGCGCACGCGGGCCTTGGTCTTCGCCCAGGCCTGCGTACCGAGATGACTGAGAGCTGGCTTGGCCCCTTCCGAAGACCGGTATTTCTGTATCAGGTCGAGGCGAGTCAGCGGAACATAGAGCCGCGCGCCTTCCGCGTATTCCAGCAGCATGAACTCCGCATTGCCGTCGCCCTGGTTGATCTCTTTCAGCCCTTGGTACTGGCCGATCCCGTGCTCGACGTGGACGACATAATCTCCGACCTGCAGATCACGAAAATCGGAGAGGAACGCCGACACTTTCGATTTCTGCCGCTGCGGCCGCGAGGCTACCGTGTCGGATTCGTCAAACAGATCGCGCGCACCGAAGATTGCGAGATGAGCATCCGGGAAAACGACGCCGTCGGGAACGTAGGCTTTCGCGAGCGTGGTGGTATTCACCTCGCCTGCGAAGTAGCTGGTTTCGTCCGCGTAGCTCTCGCCGCCGCGGGTGCGGCTTCCCAGGCGGAAACTCGTGTTGTATTCCGTGAAGATGTCGGCGAGACGCTCGACTTCACCCGTGTTCGGGACTGAGAACAGAACCTGGTTGCCGCTGGCGGTGAGCTTCTTGACTTCGTCGAGCATCGCCGGTACGGCACCGTGGAAGCGTGGCGTCGGCTGCGTCAGAATTGAGATTGAATTATCGTCCGCGCTTTGCGTGATGCCAAGGTGTTCAAGATCGGCTCCGGTCTGACCTGTTACTTTCTCCCACCAGCCCTCCGGCGGCAGATATAAATCATTCGGCCGGACCAGATTTCCCACTCCGCTGCGCTCGTGAGCCTCTTCCACGCGCGTCCAGAAGCGGTCGAATTCGCTGCGCAGAAGATCCGGTTCATCCAGCAGCACAGCAGCGCGAGGCAGCAAGTCGAATACGGTCCGATCGGATCCGGCAACCGGGGCATAGAACTCCCAACCCGGAAAGACAGTTACGCCGCCCGATCGCACCGCCGCTTCGACGATTTCTTCTGTCGTTCCTGCAATTCGTTTGCCCGAGAGCCGAGTGTGAATCGCGCCGAGAAGCTGATCTGTGACCGGAGTTTCCGTCAGCGGCAATAGCAGCGCCTCATCAATTGGGTTCGAAGAACGCTGCGAAGTCGGATCGAAGCGGCGGATGGAATCGACTTCATCGCCAAAGAACTCGATGCGGACCGGCCGCTCGGCTTCGGGAGAGTACACGTCGAGAATGCCGCCGCGCAATGCATACTGGCCGGGCATCTCGACCACATCGGCAGAAGCGTAGCCGACGGTATTCAAGTGCCCAAGCAGGTTGTCGAGATCAAACGACTCGCCACGCCGCAGGACGCGAGCGAGGTCGGAATAGTACTCCGCCGAGCGCTGCAGGATCGCCGTCGCGGCGATCGGAGTCACCACGATCGACGCCTTCCCCGTAGCAATCTTCCACAGCGCGGTCGCGCGCTCTTCCTGGAGTTCCGGGTGCGGCGAGAGATTCTGGAATGGGAGTACGTCGCGCGCAGGTAAAGAAACAACAGAGTCCGGATCGCATGCCGCCGTGAGCTCGCAAAATCCGCGAAGGATGGGAACGAAATCCTCGACCGCCCGGTTGTCGTTGACAACCACGATCAGCGGCCGGTCGGCGGCGCGGCGCCACAGCACTAGCAGCAACGCTTTGGCGGTGGCGGAAAGTCCGGAGACACGAATCCTCCCCGTGCCCTCGTTCAGGTGGGAGGCTACACGCGCGAAGCCGGGAAGCAATTCCACGTCCGCGAAGAGTTCGCGGACGAAGGGAAGCAGCATGCCATATCGATTTTATCAGGAACTGACGTGGCAGCGGAGGGCGCGAGTCACTCTCAAGAAATTAGTGCGAGTTCGGGTTTGAGTGTAATAGAGATTTTTCCCTAATCGAGAAGTAGGATTGCTCATCGTATCTGACGCAGAGCTTCATACACGCGCGCAAACAGTTCTGGATTCGCGGTCACGAAGATCAAGTAATCATTTTCGGCCAAGTACGATTCGGCCTTCATCCAGCTAAGCTGCTGCCAAAACATGCGAGCAAGGTCGGCGTATTCGGCGTCGTGAAAGCCGAAATCGAAGTT
>QIAL01000406.1:0-927 GCA_003225535.1 Acidobacteriota bacterium
CATTCTGCACTACGTACGTCGCTCCCGAAATACTGGCGCTGTCGAAACAAAGACTATTGCTGATATTGCCGATCTGCCAGGCGTTTCCGGATTTCGTGAAGATCCATCGCTGACTTGTGTTTGTGAAACTGCGTGGCTGCTGCGCCAGGTGATCGCCGGCCACTGTCGACCCATTGTTGAGGTCAACCTGCAAACCACTGAGTTGATCCAGAATGTAGTACGGCTGTCCAGAGATCGGTGTGATGTCGGTCGGTTCGGGTGGTTGCTGGCTCGGGCCGGAAACGATCAGGGTAGCTGTTGCCGTTCTGCCTTTTCCACCTTCATTTGAGGTTACCGCGCCGGTGGTGTTGTTTTGCGTGCCCGACGTTACTCCGGTGACATTCAAGGAGAACGAACAGGAAGAACTCGCTGAAAGGGTCCCCGCGGAAAGACTCACGCTACTCGATCCGGCCGTGGCCGTGATCGTCCCGCCGCCGCAGGTGCCGGTCAAGCCATTCGGTGTCGCGACTTCCTGCCCCGATGGCAGAGCGTCCGTAAATCCGACGCCGCTCAAATTCTGACTTATATTTGGATTCGATAAATTGAAGGTAAGGGGCGTGCTTCCATTCAACACTACGCTCGAGGCCGCGAACGCCTTGACGATATTTGGAGGCAATATCTTTGGCGGAGGCGGCCCACCGGAGGAAGATCCTCCGCCACACCCGAGAGCCGCGAAAACGCTCGCAGTCACGAGCATAACCGCTACAAACCGTGACATCCATTGGAAACAGCGATTCCTGGGGTTAATTCTTGCCATCTGGGTTCGGTTCCACCGTATTCTTCTCAGGCCCTTCGTATGTCTCGGGCTTTTTGTAGCGGCTCATCTGGTGATACAGACCTTCCACTTGCTCGTTCGTTTTTCTGATTTCTTGGGACAGGTGCAATTCC
>QIAL01000406.1:979-12234 GCA_003225535.1 Acidobacteriota bacterium
AGGTTTGCAAGACCCATCTGCGCTTGAACTTCATTCGGGTTGAGTTGGTATGCCCGCTGATAGTGTGCGAGTGCCCGGTCCGGTGCTGACTGCAACAACGCGATTTCTGCCAGCACGCATTCCGTCTTAGCTGCATCGCCGTCAGTGGCGATGCTGGCTTCGAGTTCTTTTCGCGCTTCCGCTTGCGTGGCAGCGTCCGTGCGGGCCGACTCGAGAATGGTCTCGGCCAACTCATAATGAATGCCTGCCACCCGTGGATCGATTTGTAGTGCCTTGCGATAGTGTTCAATTGCGCCTTTGAGATCTCCTGCATTGATGAGCTTCTCGGCAATCGCCTGTTGCATGCGGGCAGAGCCGGGCGCAACGACGGCGAGTTTATTGAGGGTGTCCTCGGCAAGGTCGGAATAAATGCGTTGCGCAACGAAGAGAATGTCAGCGTTCTCAGGGTCAAACTTGACGAGTTTTCGCATGAGAGACGCGGCAGCTTCCATGTCTCCCTGCTGCTCATACAAACCGCACAACTCCATACCCAGCTGGACACGCAATGATTTCTCTTCCAGTTTCTGGAACGCCTTTTCTAACGAGGCTCGCGCAGAGGGTTCTCCCATCCGTTTCTGACAAATTCCGAGAAGGGCCAATGCTTTGGTGAAGGAGGGCTGAGCAGCCAGAGCCGAGTGAAGTTCATCGGAGGCTGCACGGCAATCGCCGCGGCCCATTTCGAGAACGCCGATGCCTGCGTGTGCCGCCGGATTCTTAGGGTCAAGGGCAAGAGCGGCGCGAAATTCCTTTTTTGCAGAGGCTGAATCGTTGGCCTGCAACGCGGTTTGAGCACGGCGAAGATGATCGCGGACCTGGGCATCCAGCGGAGGTGAGCCTTGAGCCACGGCGGAGTACGCCAGGCTCGCGACTAGAAGAGTCAAGCAGAGAGATGATTTGCGAAGATGGGCTGCGACCATGAGAAAACACCACGCAAGCGAATTGGGTCGAAATACTCCGCCGATTCTAGCTCACTTGAAGGAAGGGCAAGGAAAAGACAGGGCCCAAAACTCTCGCAGGTTTCGGGCCCAAGTGTTCTTCGCGTCAGCCAGAGTCGCTTCCTCTAGAACGAAAGCTTCGCCCCGAGTTGCCAAACGCGCGGGGTGTTGGCAACATCGGTCGGGATAATCATTCCCGCCGTTCCAGTGTCGATCGAGCTATTTGGGTTGCCATAGTCGATGTGGTTCAGAACGTTATATGAATCCGCCCTGAACTCGAACTTGACGCGTTCGGTAATGGAGAACGTCTTTCCAATGCCGAGGTCCATGTTGAGGAACTGCGGCCCGTAGAGACTATTCCGGAGGTTCTGGCCAAACGTTCCGGCTGCGGGGAGCGCGTACGCGGCTGGATTGAACCACTGACCCGGCGCCCCATGGCCGCCGCCGGAGTATGGGTCGCCGACGCGCACAGCGTAGAGCGTGCAACTCCAGCAGGTGCTCAACCCCGGATCCAGCGCGTTCCCACCGGTGAACGCGGTCGTGGCTGACACGGACGGAGAGAACGGTAGTCCGGTGTGCCACTGCATGATCGAGGACACACGCCAACCTCCGGCGACCGCGTCGAGCACGCCGTGGAGCCTGTACTGACGGCCAGCGCCAAAGGGCAGTTCGTAGACGACTGAGCCAACCAGGAAGTGCCTTATGTCGGTGGCTGAGGGAGCGTAGTTGGCTCCGGGGCTGTAAGGATCCTGGTAGGTGTCGACTCCGCCTGAGCCCCAGCCTCTTGAGGTGCCAGTGTCGAGGGATTTGGAGAAAGCATAGTTCGCCTGGAACTCAAGTCCGTGGGACATCCTCTTTTGCATGCGCAGTTGGAAGGCGTTGTAGTTGGACCAGCCATTGAAGATTAAGCCGGCAATATATGGAAAGTTCGGGTTTGGATTGCAGGCCCACCAACCACTGCTGCAGCCCAAGTTGTCAGCCTTGACCGCGTCGATGTTGGTGGTGTAGTTGAGATTCGCACCGTGCGTGAAGACATAGCTGGTGTCCAACAGGACGGCGCCCGGAAACTGATGCTGGACACTTACGAGCAGTTGCTGAACGTATGTCGTCGGGATGTTGCGCGGGTAGAAAGCAATATACGTACCGTTTGCAACCTCTGGAGTTGAGGTTTGCAGCGTGGGGTATTGGACCTAAGTAGGGGCTGGTCGGATTGAGGCCCAACCCGAGTGTGCCGCCGTTGCCGCCGCCGTAGACGTCAGCACCACGGGGAGCGTCAAAGATTCCGTAGCTGGTGCGGAAGACCCAACTCGGGCGGAACGCCCACGCGAGGCCAACGCGCGGCGCGAATTCCTTGTAATTTCCGTTCTCGATTGTGCTGAGATTGCTTACGCCGTAAGCCTTGTCGCTCTGTCCGCCGAAGAGAATGGCCCCGGGATACGCTCCTCCATTCCACGAATTGGCGAGCAAAGGATCATAGATACCAAACAGATTATTCTTAACGCCCCAGCCGGAAACCATCTGCCAGCGAAGGCCGAGGTTGAGGGTTACTTTGGAGGAGACCCGGAAGTCATCGTGGACGAACAATGCAGAGGTCCACGAATGGATGCTGGTGGGCACTGTCTGACCGACGTGCCAGGAATACACATCGCCCGCCAGGAAGTCAGCATAGGGAATACCGGTGTAGGCCCCGCTGAACTCAAAATGGCCGGAGTCCAGATCGCCCCAGCTTGTGTAGTTCTGGTAAGAGCGGTCGTACTCGCCTCCGATCTTCAGCGTATGGCGGCCGTGGATCAGCGTGAGTACGTCGGAAACGTTGTAGGTTCCGTCGCCGAGGACAGCATCGATATTCCCGTTGCCAGTCCCGGCGCCGAGGGCCGTGCCGCCCTCCAGAACGGTGCCGCTGGGACCGCCTTGGGCATCTATGGATATATGAGGAAACACATCGGCATTCGGTGGAACGTTGGTGCCGTAAGCCGGCTGGAGGCCAAGGGTCGTCGGAACGTTCTTGCCTAGTGACCAAGGCTTGTACTTATCGAGTTCGCGAGCTGCACCAATGCGAAACTCATTCAGCAGCGTCGCACTGATGGTGTAGACGTGGGACAGTTGGCCAGTCAGGTTGTAGTTGTGTCCCTGCGAGAACGCCGAGGCGTCATTGGGATAGAGCGGGTCCGGTGGAACAAAGGAAACGACGGTTGGAAAGTAGTTGAAAGTGAACGAAAGTTTTTGAGCCTGGGAAATGTTGTAATCCGCTCTGCCGGTATACCAGGTCGCCTTGTTGGAACTGGTGCCACTAAACACATAGTTGTTGAGAGGGGAACAAGTTTGCGCAACGGTTGGCCCAGGATTGACCGGTCCCGGGCAACCTGCGATCCACCCCGGCGCGTTAGCTGCAGGAAAGTACTTCTGCATACTCGAGGCGACTTGAGAATAGGTCCCTTGCAGGATCCCGGACGAGTCGAAAGCGGACCCAGTTGAGCCATTAATTCCGTAGAAGTTTCCGGCCTGCATCGCGGCCGTTGGGTAACTGTAGGTACCAGTCGCGGGTGTAGCCGCCGGATTGCGCTGATAGGTGAAAAAGAAGAAGAGCTTGTTTCTGAGGACCGGTCCACTGATGCTGCCGCCGTACATGTTCCAGTGCTCGACACTCTTTGGACTCGGAGCCGGATTAAACACGCTTCTGGAGTTGAAAGCCGTGTTCTGAACGTATTCGAACAGGTCGCCGTGCCAGGAGTTTGTGCCGCTTTTTGTGATCACATTGATAGCCGCAAGGCCGTTGCCGTACTGGGCGGGTGCGTTACTGGAATTGATGCTGACCTCGGAAATCGAATCCAAAGGCATGTAGAAATTGCTGCTGTTGTAGTCCCGCGGGGCAGTGGCGGCCGAGCCATCAATCATGAAATTCATGTTGTACGCCTGGGTGCCGTTGATGCCGATTCCCTGACCGCCCGCCTGAGCTCCCCCATTCAGCCCGGGGTTTACTCCGGGAATCAATTGCGTCATTTCACTTCGCCAATCCGTGCCAGTGATTGGAGCGTTGGCGATGGCTTGCGTACTGAGGTTCACGCGCTGATCTGTCGTCTCCGTTTCGACCAGCGGCGGCGCGCCGGTCACAACGATCTCTTCGGTGGTAGCTCCCACCTGCAGCATTGCGCTGACTTGAAGAGTTTCGATTTGGAGAACAATTCCGTCGCGAACAAGGTCTCTGAAGCCATGCTTCGAGAACTTGATTCTGTAGCTTCCCGGCGCTAGGAAAGGAACGTCGTAAAGTCCTGACTCATTCGTTTTCGTTGTCGTAACAACACCCGTCTGGACGTTCGTTACAGAAACAGCCACGTCCGACACAAATGCCCCAGCGGGATCCGTTACGCCGCCCTTGATTTCTCCCGTGTTTGTGTTTTGGGCGATGACGAGGCTTGTGGCGAAAGTCAAGATGAACGCAACAACGAAAAACGCTGCGAATCTCTTCCTTCACAAGTCTTGGAAAAAGCCAAATAATGCTTGCTCGTCGCGAATCGTATGCCGAAGCAATGCGCGGCGAATCCGTCAAAAGTTGGAGTGGCGAGAAGTATTTATCTTGACAACGCTCAATGGACTATGGAGGGACCACTCTTGGTGAGAATGTGTTTCGAAGCCTTAAAGGTGGACTAAACCGCGCTGCAGCGCCGTGACCACCGCCTGTGTCCGATCTTCTACGTCTAACCGTTGCAGAATCGTGCTCACGTGGCTTTTGACTGTTGCCTCCGTGATCCCGAGCAAATTGGCAATGTCTTTGTTACTATTGCCGCCGGCCATTAGCAGCAACACTTCCTTCTCGCGTGCACTCAATTCGGAATCAGGAACGCGCGATGCCAAGGCGCGAGCCACCGGAGGCGGCAGGAAACGGCCCCCAACGTGCACCTTCAACAACGCATCAATCAGCGTCTGGTACGGCATTCCTTTGATGATGTAGCCTTGCGCCCCTGCTTCCAGCGCACGATGAATGTCTTCGTCGCCGTCATACGTCGTGACCACGATGAAACGAGCATGCGGGTCGGTGGCCCGGATTGCTGCGATCGCTTCCACACCGCCAATGGCTCCGGGAAGACGTAAGTCCATCAAAGTGATATCGGGTTTATGCTGCCGGTAGAGTTTTACCGCTTCTTCCCCAGTCTCCGCCTGGGCGACCACGGTCATATCCTTGCGGGCATTGATAATCGCCCCGATACCCACTCGCATGAGCGGATGGTCGTCGACCACCATCACGCTAATTCTCTGAGAATTGCTCATATGGTGATCTCTGATGCCGCTGAAGCCACCGCTCTCCTGGGTATTTCCACCGTGATTTCTGTCCCTTTGCCAATTGTACTGTCCAGGATAAATCTCCCGCGAACACGTTCCACACGCTCCCGCATACCGAGCAGACCATAATGACGTTCGGGAGCTTGAGTCAGCACACGCACGTCGAAGCCGGAACCATCGTCCACAATTTTCAGAGTGCACCGGTCCGGCTCGAAATTCACTCGCAGCTCGATTCTGCTCGGCTGTGCATGGCGGATTGCGTTGTACAGTCCCTCTCGCGCAATCATCACGGTCTCGTGCACGGCAGATTGACTCAAGGCGAAAGGTTCGCCTGAAATCGAGCAATCCACCGTCACGCCAAACTCGCGAATGAACTGCTCGGCGATCTTCTTCAACATCTCACCGATATCCGTCGAAGTATCGGAGATCGAGCGCAAACCCCACACTGCCTCGCGTGCTTCCTCCAGAGTCGAGCGCAGCTGGGTCCGCGCACAATCCAGCAAATCGGTGTGATACCCGGAGTTCGATTGCTCCATGCTGGAATGGGCTTCTAGCAACGCAGAAACACTCGCACATCCCTGGATCAGAGTGTCATGCATTTCCCGCGCCAGGCGGTTCCGTTCGCTGAGTACCGCGCGAAACCTTACCCGTATCTGCCGCACCCGGAGCTGATAACTTCCCCACACGCAAGCTGCCAGCAAGACGACGACACATGCAAGAAACCAAGATGTTCGATAAAAATGGGGAGCCTGCACGATCTCTAGAGACGACGACGCAACCAGTTCCGGATTGCTCATTTGAAATGCAACCACCCGGAAGTGATAGCGGCCCGGCGGAACATTCGTGTAAAAGGCCACGCGCGAAGGCGCTGCCTCGCTCCAGTTCTTGTCGAAATTCTCAAGCATGTAGCGAAACCGGATGCGCTCCTGGGATCGCAACAGCACGACCCCGTAATGAATCTCCAGTTTCGCATTGTCTGGTCCCAGAAAAACCGTGGGCGACGCCGGAATCTGCAATCCGTCCGCGATCACCTGATCAATCACGACGGGGGCCGGCTTTGGCGGCAACGGTGGACCGATCGATACTCGCACCGGACCTTTGCTGCTGGGGAACCAGACTTCTCCCTGGCTGGTTAACACTCCGGCGGGTTTCTCGCCGCCGCACATTACGGCTGACGGCAGAGATTCCGTTCGGACCGCTGATCCATAAGTTCTTCTTGTCATCTTCAAGCAATTCATAAATGCCATTGCTGGCCAGCCCTTGTGCCGTCGTGTAATGCGTCAGCACTCCTGAACGCCAACGGTACAACCCTCCAGTTCGCGTTCCAAACCACACCCCTCCATCAGAGTCCTCATGAATGGCCCATATCTTTTCGTTCTTTAGCGCCTTAGTCGCGCCGTCGTGCTCGAATGAATCCTGGTGCAGGCGGCTCAATCCCTCGTCCGTCCCGATCCAAAGATCCCCGCGCCGATCCTCCAACAGCGATCGTGTGCTAAAGTAGGCCAGCCCGTCGCTGACTCGATAGTTGGTAATGCGCTGGGCGCGCCATCGGCTTACACCTTCGTCGGTCGCAATCCAGACGCTCCCGTCCCGGCCTTGCAGGAAGGCGCGCACAAAGTTGTTCACCAGCCCCTCTCGCGTGGAGTAGTGAGTCAGTCTTTCGCCTACGAGTCGATAAGCGCCCCGGCCTTCCGTCCCGATCCACAACGCGGCCTCACGATCGCGGAAAACATTTCGCACTCGAACTCCGGAAATTCCGGGAAAGCTATACGCCTCCGCTTTTCCGTTGTGAACCCGAAACAGATTCACCGCCGCAACCCATAGGTCACCGTTGGTGTCCTGGTAAATTGTCTCTGCGTCGGAATCGGAAGCATCCGGCAATAGAACCGTCCTCACTGGAGTCCTGATCAGCCGCACCATCCCGCCTTGCGTGCCGATCCATATGTTGCCCTCAATGTCTTCGTACAGGTTCAGGACGGTGTTGCTTGGCAGAGGCTCGGGCGCCGCAATTCTCGCAAAGTGTCCATCTCGATAAGTGAGCAGGCCTCTGCCGATGGTTCCAATCCAAAGCGTACGATCGGAAGTCTCGCGTAGCACCCGAACCGTTCCTTGTACTTGGGGTACGGGCTTGAATGCAGGATCGCCCGGGGCCATTCTCTGCAAGCCAGATACCGTCCCTATCCACAGCGTTCCATCACCGGTCTCGACGATGGATTTCACCCGGTTCTGACTAGCTTCCCCGGCAAGGACATACTCCTTCGCCGAATCCCCATTCACCCGCAGTAACTTGGATCCGCCCACCCAGAGTTGGCCGTGGCGATCTTCCTGGATCGCATGAACAGCAAGAGATGGAATTCCCGGAGTGTCGTCCACCCGTTGCAGGCGCTCACCTATCAAGCGGAACAATCCAGCGTCAGTGCCGACCCAGATCTGGCCGTTGTTGTCTTCTCGAATGGCTCTTACGAATCCACTCGTCAATCCCTCCGGAGTCGAAAACCGCTGGAAAGCCCCACCACGATAGCGGATCAGACCGCCGCCCTCCATCCCGATCCACATCGTGTGGTCGCGAGCCACCGTGAGACAGAAGACATTGTCCTCGCTGAATGCGGGCGTATTCTCGCGGTTGAACGTCTGGAATCTCTCTCCGTCAAACCGCACCAGGCCGCCGGTCGTGGCAATCCACAAATACCGGTCAACGTTCTGGGCAAACGCCTGCACAACTTGCTCTGGAAGCCCGTCCTGCATTTGCCAAAGACGTTGTGTGTACGAGAGTGGCGGCTCATTCACCGAGCCAGGGGTAGTCGCCAAAAGCATCTGGGGACAAAGGACGAGACAAACAACGATGCAGAGGCAGAGGGCGCTTAGCCGGTTCTTAGGCGCGATCCGATGTACTCCAGTCGCCATATGATGCAAGTGCCAAAACTAACTATCGTCACCAGGCACCGGAACATCGAAATCTACCACATCTGTTTACTTCCGGCTGAATCGATCGAAGACCGTAATGACTGGAAGGGCATTGTGCGTATCGTCAAAGAATCCGCGAGCCGTGAGCGGACCGGTAACGGCCGGCTCCCACCAGAACACACCCTTCCCCCGGCCGTTGGGAGTTTCCATGACCACCCGGTTCACCTCATCAAGAAACTGACGCTGGCCTTCCGGTGATTCCGGAAACGGCGCCGGCTTCCCGATATAGTTACCAGGCTGCCAGTTGTAAGCCGCCTCGACCACGATCACATCCTTCCGGTATTCCCGCGCCATGAATTCGAGATTGGCGCGCAATTCATTCAGACTCCCATGCCACCACGGGTAATAGGACTGGCCGATTACGTCGTAGGGAATATCGTAGCTGTTGAGCTTGTCGAGAAATGCCTTGGTGCCCTTCCAATCCGCGCCGCGATCGAGGTGAATCATGATTCTAGGACGGCGGCCATTTCCGCGGCCTGCATCCACGCCATTAATGCCCGCATAAACCAACTGCGCGAATTTATCCCAATTCTCGGGAAGCTTGCCGTCCGGCCACATCATTCCATTGGTGATTTCATTCCCGACCTGGACCATGTCGGGCAAAACACCAGCATCGCGGAAGGCGGCAATCGTATCTCTGGTATACGCGAAAACCGCATCCACCAATTCCTCGTGCCTCTTGCCTTCCCACGCTTTCGGCATCGGCTGATGACCGGGGTCCGCCCAGGTATCTGCGTAGTGATAGTCCAAAAGGAAGTGGAAGCCCAGGCTCTTGGCCTTCTTTGCGAGAGCAATGGTGTAATCCAGGTTGTTTGGGAGGTCTGTCGGTACCCGAAACAACCGCAGGCGGATCCAGTTGTAGCCGTGATCCCGCAGAATTTCCAACCCGGGCTTGGCGACTCCGTTTTCTTTGAAAACAACTCCCTGCTGCTCGGCTTGCGCCAAGAAGGAAACGTCAGCTCCGATCGCGTAATCCTGGCATGCAGCCGGAATAGAAACCGCCAGCACAGAGATCGTGAACGAGACAATCAAGTGACGTGGAATTCTCATGTTCATTCCGCAGTCAAAATTACGATTCTCCAGCGGGTATTAGTGCGTCGGCGTTTCCTTGGAAGTGCTCGATCCTGCAGTGTCCATGCCTTCGCCGGCTTTCCATTCGGCCGACTTCTCCGTGGCTATCGTGTTTTCGGGGCGCAGTAAGGTCACATGAAGTTTCAACAGTTTCGCATCAACCGGCTGAATCTCGCCGGTAACGACCTGCGGCTTTTCCAGATCGGCAAAGGCTTGTTCGCCGCGTTTGATCAAGTTCCCGCTCTCGTCAGAAATCTGCCAAGCAATTCGATAGTTGTGAAGCGGGTAATACGGCAGGCTCTCAACGGACTTGGGAGTCACCGTGACACGAAATCGCGATGGTGCAGCCGACGTGGACGCGTCCCAACGGACATCAATCGCCGCCAGCGCATTAAGCTCCTTCCAGACATAATAGGAGGGTTTTCGCTGCCGGTACTCATCCACCAGTCCGTGTTCCACGAAACCGCCATCCCATCCCGAGCGGAGAGTGCGCCTGGATTTGTAATCCTGATAACACCAGAGAATCGCTCCCGCAATCCAGTCCCGGCGCGCCATTTCGGGCATCTGTTTGCGAATGATGTCAACTCGCATGGGATCCGCATCTTCAGGATTCTTGGCGAAAATACCTGCCAGCCCGAATTCTGAAATGATTACCGCTTTGTTCGGAAACATGCTCCCAACCCGGTCCAACGATTCCGACAACTCGCTCTCCGGCCCGTGCCAACTCCCAAAGTATTGGTTCATCATCAGGAAATCGGCGTCGTTGGCAGCGGAATCTTCCGCTCGTTTCAATTTTGGAAGCTTGTCATCCGCGTACGTCACATAGCGGCTGGGATCGAGTTTTTTGATGTAGTCCCGCAACGTACGAAAATAGGCGATTCCGCCCGGCGTCCCAGTCGCACTCTCGTTGCACACACTCCAGGCAAAGATGCTGGGATGGTTTCCCGACTCCTCAATCATCTCCCGCAATTGTTGCTTGGCACGGGCAATCACTTGCGGATTCTTCATCTGCGTTTCGCTGAATTGCCATACCGGAATCTCTGGAATCAGCAATATCCCGTGGCGGTCCGCATAATCCAGGATGAACGGGTTCTGTGGGTAATGTACCGGCCGCGTCAGAGCAACCTGCAGCGACTTCATATCGTCGTAGTCATAGCGCATCGTCCCCGTGGTCTCGGCCAGCCCTTCCGAAACCGAATCTTCATGCCGGGCAACACCCGTGAGGCGAACTCGCTCCCCGTTTACCAGCAGGTGACGATCGCGAATCTCAACGGTGCGAATGCCAAACGTGTCGCTCTGCTGATCCAAAAGGTGACCTTGTCGGTCTCCCACCTCTATCGTCATGCGATACAAGTTCGGATGGTCGATTCCCCACAACTCCGGACTGCGCACGGTCGTGGCTATCGCTATCGGCACTAGGCCGGCAGCAACATCGACCTTAAGCGATTCATGGGCAGCGGTTTTTCCGTCCGGACCGAAAGCCGTCACGGAAAGCTGCAACTGCTTCCGCTCCGAAAAATGATTTTCCAGAAAAATCAGGTCGTTGACCGTTGCCTGACCATCTTTTACTTGAGCGCGGATTTGTTGCCGATTTACTTCCACGGGCCCGCTCACCGTCAACCAGACATCGCGAACGATGCCACCATAGTCCCACCAGTCGTACCACGAATCCGGATCTCCCCGCTGCGCCAGGCCCGGAATCGTAGTGGCGTCAATGCGATTGTCCACTTCAACCGCCAAGTAGTTATTCGCTCGCAGTTGGTGGGTAACGTCGAACGAGTACGCGGTGTACCCACCTTCGTGCTTTCCGAGCTCGATTCCATTAAGCCATACGCGGGCAGAATAGAATGTCGCGCCGAAATGCAACTTCACATGCAGGTCAGGCGACTGCAGTGGCACCGCAAATGTCTTGCAATACCATGCTTTGCCGATGAAGCCGTCCTGCCGTCCCAGATTCCATGTGTGCGG
>QIAL01000407.1:0-421 GCA_003225535.1 Acidobacteriota bacterium
AGCCACTCACAAAATCCGCACCCCGGGTCTGCGTTTCACCCACACGCTTTGCGACATCCAGACGCTCAATCAGAAGGCGAAGGAAGGCGTCTATGATGTCAGCGCGATTTCCTTCCACGCCTATCCCTACGTACAGGACAAATATGCGTTGATGGCCTGCGGAGGCAGTGTCGGCGAGGGATACGGCCCGATGATCGTCTCGCCCCGCCCGTTCTCGCAGAATGAAGTCAAGACTAAGCGCATCGCGGTCCCCGGCACGCTGACCACCGCTTACCTGGCGCTCCACCTGTTCGCTCCCGGCGTCGAGACCGAGGTTGTCCCCTTCGACCAGATCATCCCGCAAGTTTTGGAAGGAAAGTACGAAGCGGGCCTCATCATTCATGAAGGTCAACTGACCTACGACAAGTCAGGTCTGCACCGC
>QIAL01000407.1:478-5247 GCA_003225535.1 Acidobacteriota bacterium
TCTGCGCGACAGCATCCAGTATGGACTCGATCATCGCGAAGAAGCACTCGCCTATGCGATGCAATTCGCCCGCGATCTCGACACCGCGTCCGCCGATAAGTTCGTCGGCATGTACGTCAACGAGCGCACACTCGATTACGGTGCAGACGGCCGCGAAGCCGTCCGCCGCCTTCTCGACATGGGCCACAAAGCCGGCATCATCGGCCCCGAAGCGCGCGTGGATTGGGTGTAGAGAGTTTACGAGCCCCGAGCTTCGAGCCATGAGCAATCTCCTACACTGACTGCCTCGTTTGGGAACCGATCCTGTTTGGTCAAGGCTGCAAACCTTCGGTACTCTGAATTGCTCGCGGCTCGCCGCTCGGAGTTCGTAGCTGGTAGCTCGTAGCTCTTATGCAAACCCTCCTCATCGACGCCGACGACACCCTCTGGGAGAACAACGTCTACTTCGAGCGCGCCATCGCCCGTTTCATTTCATTCCTGAACCACCACGAGTTCGCACCCGAGCAGGTCCGCGAGGTGCTCAATGATGTCGAGCGCGAATGCATCGTCAAACACGGGTACGGCCTCCACAGCTTTGCCCACGCTCTTGTCGACACATTCGAACGCCTGAGCCCTGTACCGGTCACTCCAGAGCTTCACGAACAAGTTCTCGGATTCACGCGCATCATCGAGAACCACGACATTGAGTTCCTTCCCGAAGTCCCCGAGACCTTGGAGCATCTTTCGCAGAGACATCGGCTGATCCTCGTGACCAAGGGCGCCCAAGCCGAGCAGTCAGGAAAGGTAGAGCGTTCAGGAGTGACGAAGTATTTCGCAGCAACAGAAATCGTCGCCGAGAAGAATGTCGAGATCTACGCGCACATCGCCGCGAAGTACGAATGCAGCCACGATTCTACCTGGATGATCGGCAACAGCCCGAAGTCCGACATCAATCCGGCCTTGGCCGCAGGCCTTCACGCGGTCTTCGTCCCGCACGGCGACACGTGGATCCTCGAGCACGAAGAAGTAAACCCAGCCCCCGCAGGCCAAAAGCTCCTGATAGTAGGCCGCTTCGCCGAACTCCGCGACCACTTTTGAGGAGTGTGAACAGAAGGGTGCCCCATCCTTGTCGCGTTTTGTTGCATCAGGCTGGCGATTTTGACTTTCGGCTCATGTGGCGACAGCCGCCTCGGCTGTCCCGCGAAGGCGAAGCCAAGCGGCATTCTTCCCAGTGCGGGCCGCGCAATCTAATCGTGGCGCAAACCCCAAGCCGAGGCCAACCGCTCAAACATCGGCACAACTCGCACCCCAAACTCCCCCGCAATCCGCGACCAGTCAACCTGCCGAGGATTCCCCACAACCGCCCGTCCTCCCAACTTCACGCTTAGCCGACGATTCAACCGCTCCAGTTCCCGCCTCAAATCGCCCACAACCAGCGACTCGCAAGCAGCGTTATAAATACCGTGCGCCGCCCGCTGCACTTGTACCAGCTTCAGAAACATCTCCGCCACATCCTCCACATGAATCAGCAGAATCCGCTCTGCCTCGGCATAAGGAATCTCAATCTCCGCCGGCGTTGCTGTCCCGAGGCGCTCGAAGATCTCGCTCCTCCAAGCCGACGTCGCCGATCGCGCCCCCGGACCCACCACCCGCCCAATCCGTAGACTGATGAATTCCAAACCGTACGCCTGCCGGTACGCTTCCCCTAACTGCTCGACATACAACTTCGCAGCACCATACAAATCTTCCGGTGCAGCTCGATCCATCTCCGTCACGACCTGCTCCGCCGGGCAAGTCCCATAAACGCTGAGAGAACTTCCGAAAATGAATCGCCGCACGCCAAACTGCCTCGCCATTTCCAGCAGGTTGAGGCTGCCTCCGACATTGACCTGCGTAGCCCGGGCTGGCTCGCGCTGTGCCATGGTCGGCAGAATCGCCGCCAGATGCACGATCGCCGCAATTGGCCGGGCATGGAACAACGATCGAAGCTGCTCCCGGTGGGTAATATCAATGCCGATTTCACGGCCCAATGAAAAATGGTCCGTACCCGGCGCCGCCGTTTCAGGCTGATCCAGCGCCAGCACTGAATAACCTGAACGCTGTAAAAGTTTTCGTACGGCGCGCCCGATGAATCCGCGTGCGCCGGTTACCAGCACCGAGTTGGAAGGAATTTCCATCATTCAACAGGAATCACGTCTGTTACTCTCATTTCAGTTACTATCGCATCAAAGTAACCAACACCGCTCCTCTCGCGCCGCCTAATTGCCGCATGTTACGCTCAATCTGCTCTGCGATCTGGCTCCCACTTCGTCGGTGGCGATTCAGACCAATAATTTAAGACGGTTGCTGCACACGGTCGAGGCGCTTTCCGAACTCGGGCCGGCCCTGACGGCCGAGCGCGAATTCTCGGAAACCTCGCGCCTCATGCTGTCTGCGGTCATGGAGGCTGCGGGCGCGCGCGAAGGCGCGCTGTTTTTGTTTAGCGACAAGCCCGCCGTCCTGACATCCTCAACCGCCTTGGGATTCGCTCTCATGCCGGATCCCGCCTTCATTCCTCTCCTCCCAAAACACGTACACGCCCTCACCGCGGCGCGCGGCCCCGTCGTTCTCAATTCGTCGACTTACTCGGTTTTCTTGAGTTCAAATGGCAACGTCGCTCCTGAACTCTTCAAGTGCCTCGCCCCGCTGAAAGCCGGAGGACGCCTTGCCGGCGTCATCGGTCTTGGCCGTCGTCCCGGCGAGGCGCTCTACGAAGACAGCGAACTCGATGCCCTCGAATTGCTCTGCAGCTACGTCGCGCTCGCGGTGCAGAATCATGCCCTGACGCAGACGATCGCGCAGCGCGTCTCCGAGAACTTGCGTCTGATGGCCTCGCTGCACGGCTTCTACGACAATGCGCTGGAAGCCTTTGCCACCGCCATTGACGTCAAGCATGTCAACATTCATGGGCACTCCTTGCGCGTTGGCCGATACGCCGCCGCCATCGGAGACGCCATGGGCATGGACCCCAACGAAGTCGCCTCCCTGCGCAGTGCCGGATATCTGCACGACATCGGAAAAGTCGCCGTCGACCGCCGCCTCTTCGGCAAAACCAGTGCGCTCGATCCCGATGAATTCCGCGAGATGGCCGATCACACCACGGTCGGCCACCAGATCGTCCGCAGCGTGACGTTCCCCTGGCCCAGAATTCCTGAGACTGTGCGCTGGCACCACGAGCGCAGTGATGGATCTGGCTACCCCGATAAGCTCACGCAGGAAGAAGTGCCGATGTCGGTGCGCATCATCGGCGTCGCCGATTCATTCGACGCCATGACCAGCGCTCGCCCCTACCGCGGTCCTTTGTCGGTCGGAAGCGCACTCAGCGATCTCGTGCGCCTGGCGCCGGAGAAGTTCGATCCCAACATCGTCCAGGCGCTCCTGATTCAGGTCCGTCGCGATGCCGTCGGCAGCAGCCGGGTCCCGCTGCTCGAAGGCACGTCCGTCAACATCGCAGCCACCGACATTGACCACTTGGCTGCGACCCTGCAATATAAAGTCTCGCGCGGGAAAGTCATCTCCATATAGCCACGGTGGGTTTTTGACTCTCAGTCCGCTGGCCGATGCTGCGCCGCAAACCTCGTATTTGCAAGGGACTCCAGTCCAACGCGAACTTCCCGCGCCAGCAACTTTTTCCCCCACCCGGGTTCATAATCAAAGGAGTTTTCATCTTTCCGGGAGTCCCGATGCGACCCAGCCCGACTCGCGTAGCACTGTTACTTCTGTGTCTCAGCCTTGCCTGCGCCGTTCCGCAATTACTCGCCCGGAAGAAAAATCAGCCCGTCGAGTCGGCCTCGAACGAACAGAAGCGCGCGGTGCACGCCCTGAATCGCCTCACCTTCGGCCCTCGTCCGGGCGACGTGCAACAGGTCATGGCCATGGGCGTCGACCGCTGGATCGACCTCCAACTTCATCCCGAAAAAATCGCCGACAAGGACGTGGATGCCCACCTCGCACCCCTCCACACTTTGCGCATGAGCACGAAGGAAATCCTCGAGGACTTTCCCGATGGTCAAATGGTGAAGCAGGTCGCCGAAGGCAAGCACTCGATGCCTTCCGATCCGGCGCGCCGCGCGGTGTACCAGGTGCAGGTGGCGCGCCTCGATGAAAAGCAGGAAAGAAAAGAGAGGAAAGCCGCCGCCCAGCCTCCCACTCCGGCCGCGCCTGCGGCTGCGGATGCGGATGCGGATGGCGCCAAGACTGTCGAAGAACTCGCCGCTGCAGCGGCCTCCTCAGCAGATTCCCCGTCGCCCGAGGCCAACGAGATGAATGGAATGACAACCAACGTCGGCAAAAATGACATGTCATCCACCGCCGACGCTGATGTAGTCAAGCCCAACCCAAATCCCGCTGATGCGGCCGCCGCGCGCCGCCGCGAAGATCGACTCTATGCCGACCTGAAAGTTCAGGGACTCATCGATCTCTCCCCCAACGAGCGCTACAAGAAAGTGCTCGCCATGTCCGCCGACGAACAGGTTGCATTCGCCGATAGACTCAGACGCGGCAAGGGAGAGAAATTTCTCGAAGGCCTCGATCCCAGGCAAAAAGAAGTCCTGCAGGCCTTGAACTATCCGCCCGCGGCCGTAGTTGATGAAATCTCTCAGGCTAAGCTGCTGCGTGCGGTCTACAGCGAACGTCAACTCGAAGAGGTAATGACCGATTTCTGGTTCAACCACTTCAATGTTTTCATCGGCAAGGGCCCAGAGCGATTGCTGGTCACCAACTATGAGCAGGCTGTGATCCGTCCGCATGCG
>QIAL01000408.1 GCA_003225535.1 Acidobacteriota bacterium
CTGCTGGACTTTCAGTGACGATCTTACATTTTGACCCTAGTGTTGGAAGGGTGCGTCGGGAGGCAGTTTGGGTGGTGGGAGTGGGGATGCTTCAACTCGCCGGGATCTCGCTTCGCTCAATTCCGGCTGCGTTCAGTACGACAGAACTTCAAGGTTGTTCGTTAGGCGGTCGAGGGGTCGCGCTGAACCTGATGCAGGCGCTCCTCAAAGGCTACGGGTGCGTGACGCCAGACTTGGATAGCCAGGATTACCGCTGAGGCCAGCAAAAGCGCGCCAACAGCCACGTGGGTCACCGTCGAGATGACCATGGGCAACTCCGGCTGGACGGCGTCTCGTCCCCAAGACACCCTTGTCAAAAAAGCGGTGAAACCCAGGCATAGCTGGGCGATCACAAGAGAAAGCATCACAATAGCCGGACGACGAACGGCTTCGATATTGGAGTAGACAGTCAGAGCGCGAACTGCGGTCCATGCGAGAACGAATGAGACGACAACCGCGTGGAGGACGTGCGGCCACCAACTCAGGCCATGGTGGCGGAACATAGCTCCGAGGATTAGTTGGACGTAGAGAACAAAGATCGAGAGAAGAGTCAGCGTGAACAGGCTCGGGCGTCTGGTATCGAATTCGACGCGCAGCTGTTCTTCCACCCATTTCTGCCCGGTGAACACCGCTATGGCGACGGTGATGCAGAAAAATGTCTGGGCCAGCGCGGCGTGGGCGGATGAGATCGGCGGCGGGAGATAGAAGAGAACCGTGAGTCCGCCGAGGATGCCCTGGGCAATCACGGTACCGAGCGCTCCCCAGCCGAGAACCCGCATCCAGCGGCGTTTTTCAGCGCGCCAGATCCAAATAGCCAAGACGATGGTCAGCAACCCGGCTACCTGAGCGATCATGCGGTGAGTGTGCTCGAACTTCACGCCGCCGACGAGCTTCGGAACTTTGTAGAGCGAGCCGAAGGAGGTCGGCCAGTCAGGTACGGAGAGTCCGGCATCGTTGCTCGTTACCAGAGCTCCGGCGATGATGAGGAGAAACGTCCACGAGGCTAGAACGATAGCGAAGCGGTGAAGGCCGCGATTGTACCTTGTGGCGACGGAGTTCAGAGCAGGGCCCCTTAGTGCGGACGCATCTTGTCGTGACGTGACCGGGCAGACTGGATGTCCGCAACCTGCTCCGATCAACGGGGTATTTTATCAGAGTAAAAGCGGGGGCGAGACGCCCCCGCCACTGCCGGCAGGATGCCGGCGCTACATGTTCAACTACATTCCTTTGAAGCTAGCGTCCACCGTCTTGCTGTCTTTCGGGCCGACGGTAACTTTGACGTCCTGCGGCGGACCGAGTTTCTCGTGCACGAACTCCAACGTATAGTCACCCGGCGGGAGGCCCTTGATCTCATACTTGCCGCTCTTGTCGGTGACGGCGAAGAACGGGTTCTTCACCACGTTGACGTACATCTTCATCCACGGGTGCTGGTTGCACTTTACGGGCAGCATGATCTCTTCGCGCGCGAAGGTTTTTTCCAAAGCGGGGGACGATGGGGGCTGCGATTCGTTCCACTCGCGGTTGTCTTTCGGAGTGGGATGAATGTTGTGCGTGGTGGGATCGTCGTTTTTGATCTGCACAGTCTGTCCAGTCATCACGCCAAGAACATGGGGATGATACTGGCAGCCCTTCTGATCGAGGACGATCGCGTCCTTGGGCACGTCGAAAGTGCGGTTGCCGAGGCCGTCTTTCACGTAGACGAAGACATTGGCAAGGTCGCCGTTGCTGACGACGGTGTTCTCGGATTCATTTGTGCCCTTGCAGCCTGGGTCCTGGCTCATGTCGATCTTCGCGGCTTTCGGAGCCGTACCATCGAACTTCACGGTGCCGCTGACGGTGGCCACCGTGGCGGGATCGATCGGTGTGGCCGCGGGAGAGGACGCGGCAGGACTCTCTGCCGCAGGAGCGGGCGCTTCCTCTTTCTTGTTGCATGCCGCCAGCACAAGTAATGCGCACATGCCAGCTATCAACCAAATGGTCTTTTTCATGATGTCGCCTTTCTATTCAGGGGTTGGATGAACCTTTGGATCATTTTGTCATTCCGAGCGAGCCGGAGCGGAGTGACGACGAATCGATGAGTCGGCTCTTCCGTCGAGCATTCTACCGCGAACCTCCGCCGGCTGTATGATGCGATTCAACCGCCGCCCGTTTGCGATTGGTTGGACGCTGTACGGCCGCACTAGCGCGCGGCATCGAGGCTGCGACGTGACGCTGCTCTTCGGCCGTCAACTGGAAGATGTAATCCGTTAGCAGCTTGCGGTGATCTCCGTCATATCCGTTGAATGTTGGCGGCGTTGGCCCTGCGAAGACCCACTGGTTGTTCTGTTGCTTGAAGAGGCCTGAGGGCATCGATGTGCCGGGGCTGACGGCTTGCGGATCGGTGATCCAGCGCTCGACCCAATCGGGCTTCAGGCGTTCCTTCGCCAGCAAGAAGTTGGGAGCCGTCGCGATCTTGTCGTGCGAGGGATCGCCGGTAGCGTGACACTTCAAACAGGGAGCGGCGGTGCTCGAGAACAGGCTTCGGGCCATATCGGTTTCTTTGGCTGTTAGTGTGGGCACCTGTTCAGGAATATACGGCAGCGGTTGCTGCGATAACGCTTCGAAGAAGCGGACCAGTTTCCGGAGTTCGTTGTCGGAGAACGAGAACGTGGGCATGCGGACTTTCAGATAGGGCCGTACACCGTTGCGGTCTGTGTCGGTTGTGCTTAGAGATGGGTTGGAGAGGAACTTGCGCAGCCACTCGGGATCGACGCGGGCGCCCTCGGTCAGAAGCTTCGGAGGCAATTGCTCCTGCGCGTCCTGATATTGCGGCAGCGTCATCAGAATCGTGCGCTGGCCGGGAATGATCTGGTGGCAGGCCATGCAGTTATATTTCACGACCACCCACCAGCCTTCCTGAATATCGTGGCGCGCATCGCCGGGCTTGTATTGATAGCTGGCGGGAAGGGAAGTCTCCTGGCTGCCCATCAGGAACGTGGTGAGATCGAGCACCTCTTCCTTCGTGAGGTGGACGTTGGGCATGCGGAGTTTCTCTGTCTCACCCTTTTCCTTGCCCAGGTCGTAAACATTCGGCTCGGCGAGCTTGTGCTCAAAGAATCCTTTGTGGTCGTACCATGGCTTCTCGGCTGGACCATCGGGCAAACGGGCCAGGTCTTCTTTGTCCTTGATCGGCTCGGAGTCTTTGCCGCCGCGCTGCGCCGGTTCGGTAGAGAGGGCGAAGTCGAGGCGCTCGATGGGCTTGCTGCCCTCGAAGGTGAGCTCCGTGCCGATACGTCCTTCGTCTTCCATGCCAGAGACTTCGTGGCATCCGCCGCAGCCATAGAACCGAACCCACTTCTTGCCTTCTTCTTTCAAGTTAGGGTCGTCCATGAATGCTGCGTCGGCGTAGGAAGACGGTTCCTGCTTCTTCTGCGAGATCAGATACGTGGCGATATCTTCGGCGTCTTCGGGGCGTAAGCGCAGACTCGGCATCACCGTCATGTTCTGCACTTGCAGCTCGTGGCCGTCGTTGGGGCACTTGCTGTGTTCGAGATCCCACTTGTAGGGAAGATTCTTTTTCGCGTAGTCCTCGGGACCGATGTCCTTCTTCTCGTACGGGCAATAGGGACGAGTGCGCTCACGCGCATTGTGAATCCAGCGGACGAGGTAATCGTAATTTGCTTTCTCGCCGACGCGGGTCAGGTTGGCGGCAAAGGTTCCGCCGATCATCTGATCGCCTTCTCCGATGGAATGGCAGGCCAGACAGCCGCGGCTCTCGAAAAGTTCCTTGCCATGCTCGGCGTTGCCGGGTTTGTGTTTGGGAAGCGGATCGGTGAAGGCGGTCTGCCAGATATACGCCGAAATGGCCTGGATCTGGTGATCGGTGAGGCGAAAATTCGGCATCTTCGTCGTGGGACGGAAGTCGGTGGGCTTCTTCAGCCAGACGGGGATCCAATTCTTGTTGAGCTTGAGGCGAACGTCTTTGAGGTTGGGACCGATCTTCTTCATGTCCTGCATCAGGCTGTGGGACTGGAAGTCCAGTTGCTGCAGGCGTCCGTCGAACTTGCTATTGGCGACTCTCAGATCGATGGCCTGGCCGTTGAGTTTGTTGGCCTCGTCGTTGGACTCTGCCGCGTCGGCCTGTTTCATCAGGTAGGCGGTTTGCTTGACGTTATCTTTCTTCTGAGTTTCAATCTGCTTGATCTGCTGCCCGATCGAATTCAGGTCCTCGGGTTCCGGGTCGTAACCCTCATAGCGATGGCATCCGTTGCAGCCACGGCGGCGAAAGATTTCTTTTCCGCCGTTAATGGTTTGGAATTGCACGTCGCCGCTTACCAGCACCATGTCAGCGGAATGGCACGTCTGGCATCCGGCCTGGGCATTTTCTTTGGGGAACAATGGCCAGAGCCAGTGCTCGTAGTTGCCATGCGCTTTCTCGACGCTCGTGGTGGCGCGGCCATTGCCCTGATGGCACGGGGAGCACCCGAACTTGTCGGGATCATGGATTTTGAGCAACTCTGGCTCGGGATGGCTGATGAAAGCGTTCGCGTACTCGTCGGGTTTCTTCTCGCCCTTGGTTGTCATAGCGGCAGGCGTGATCTTCACCGGCTCGCGCGCGCCTATGTGGCACGATTCGCAGCGGTCGACGATGTTGGCTTCGGCGACGTTGATCTGAACGATGGTGGGATCCCAGTCGGAGATCTTCTTCTTTAAGCCATCGATCTGGGCGGGAGTGAGGTCCACCATGTGATCGGTGACGTAATCATCGAGCTTGGCGCGAGCATCGGTCACGGGCTTGAGAGCGTCACCGAGTTCGAGACTAATCTTGGTGCGTTCGTCGCGGATTTCGTTATAGGTCTTTTCGAGTTCTTCGAAGT
>QIAL01001052.1 GCA_003225535.1 Acidobacteriota bacterium
CAAAACCGCCGTCTGCACGCCCAAAGTGCTCGTACTTTGCCGAGGAAATGGGACTCCAGACTTCGGAAACAGCAGAAAGGAGAAAGGGAAGTACATTCCTGGAGGATACACGCTCCAGGCTCGCCTCAACATGATCAGCGGAGCTCTGTCGATTATTGAAGATTTGAAACAGAGTAAAGGCATCGATGTAGTGGAGGACGTCATCCACGACTATGCCAACTATTTCTACCCTTATATCAAGGACCAATTGAGTTTACCGCTGAGAGACTACTATGAGTTGTACCGCGCGTATGGACGTTTGGGCTTTGCGAGATACCCCCTTTATCACGTTTATTTCTTTGTGGGCTACATTTTGGGCGAGAAACGATTTGACTTCTTAACGGGCATCGTGCGCAGACAACTCGGACGTACTCCCCGACTGGGTCATTTGTATTGACTGAAAAGTATCAGCGGCGGCAGGGTGACCCAAAACCGAAAAACTGTACCAAGGGGAAGTAGGGGTATCTTAGGCAGAATAGTCCTGGAGAGGAGAAGGGACGATGCCGAAGAAGGGACATACGGAAGAGCAGATCGTGGGGTGTTGCGGCAGGCGGAAGCGGGGGAGAGAGTCTCACCCCGAAATTTCGACTGCAACGGGCTAGCCAAGCATGGGGTATCCTGCGGCCTTATCTAACCGATTAACAAGTCGTACGGCAAGAACCCATACCTGAGCCAGAAAAGGGGGAAGCAAGATCACTGGATAGGCGAAAATCCAATACCGAACATTATCCTTAAAAAGAGGAGTCAGCACCTCTTGGGGCGAGGTTTTATCAGTGAAGGCACGTGCCATCTTCTTGTATTGGAGCAACATTGATGGCCAAAATCTTTGGACGGTTCCGTTCATGACAATTCGGCGCAGTTCCCCGGACTTCAACCAGTCTTTCGTGCCCTGTATTGTTCATACGAGCTGCAATCAGCTTCTCCCGGATGTAGAGTCCGCGAGTGAATTGGTTGAGCGCGGTATAGCCCCATCCCAGCTGCACTAGATTTGTTCCCACCAGATTGGAAAATGATGTTGGCCCAGCTTTCAGCACTGTGTCCTTATTCACAATATTGCCTGAAATAAAGGTGAAGAAGACATGGACACATTTAACGTAGTCTCGCGGATCAGAGATGTCTATCGCGTCAAGGCGGGCGTTCAC
This sequence comes from Acidobacteriota bacterium, assembly GCA_003225535.1. Classification (GTDB taxonomy): domain Bacteria; phylum Acidobacteriota; class Terriglobia; order Terriglobales; family Acidobacteriaceae; genus Sulfotelmatobacter. The sequence goes on from QIAL01001052.1 coordinate 1,182, forward strand.
AGCTTGAGGCTTGTAGAACTCCCCAAACGGATAGCTGCTTACCCAGATCAAGTCATATTCGGCAGCACCGCAATAGGCGAGGATTCTAGCCAGTCCACCGGGCAGAATAAGGTCGTCGTCGCTAAAAAGCCATACGTACTTGCCGAGCGCCTGCTCAAAGCATTGCAAGAAGTTGGCATCGGCACCCACATTTTGAGCATTACGAATATAACGGGCGCGAAGTCCACGAGCCAAGAAATCCTGCACCACGGATGAGGTATCATCCGGAGAAGCGTTATCAGAAATAATTAGCTCGACCCAGGGCTCATCTTTCAGCTGATCAGCGAGAACCGAGAGCAGTTCCTTTAGGCAGCCCGCTCGGTTGTAAGTGGGAATCGCAATGGTCAGCAACGGCCTCGTGATTACGTGGGCCTGTCGTTCCGCACACATCAGCTTCTGGATTCCTCGCTTCTTGTATTCAAGTTCGAGCCCATCTCATCTGAAAAATGAAGACTGTTTGGAACTCAACACCTCGACCAAGACTCTATCGAATCCACTTACAAATGCATCCTTATTAAAAGCGGCGGAATGTTCCCGGATCTCGGCCGAGTCAAACGAGCGGCCCTCAAACTCGAAAATGGCACTCTTCAAGCCCTCCAAAGTCTGCTCTGAATACAGAACCCCGGTACTATCGTTCATGGAATCGAGAATGCCGCCTTCTCCGAAAGCAATAACCGGGCATCCAGCTGCCATGGCTTCTACCGGAACGATCCCGAAGTCCTCGATTCCCGGGAAAAGCAAGGCACGGGCTCGGCTGTAATGTCCTGCCAGTTCCTTACTGCTGAGGAAGC
>QIAL01000409.1 GCA_003225535.1 Acidobacteriota bacterium
CGAAAGCGTGACAGTTGCCAGCGGCGAGAACGTTCCGCTCGTCAGCACAGACAGCCAGAGCAATCAGAATACGAATTCCATCGACCGGAATGCGCTCGATCGCATCCCCGTGTTCGACCAGGACTACATCACCGCAATGTCGCGGTTTCTGGACGACAATGTCACTGGCACGAACGGCGTAACCCTGGTGGTGAACGGGATCGAAGCCAACGGCCCGGGTGTAACACCGTCGGCGGTGCAAGAGGTCAGGATCAACAACAATCCCTATTCAGCACGCTTCTCGCGTCCGGGGCGCGCCCGGCTCGAAATCATCACGAAGGGCGGATCGCGGGACTATCACGGTTCCTTGAACTTCCTGTTCCGAGACTCCGTCTTCGATGCGAGCAACGCGTTTGCAGTCGTGAAACCTCCGGAGCGGAGACAGTACTACGAAGGCTCCGTGACCGGCCCGATCGGGCACAGCAAGCGCACCAGCTTCCTGCTGTCTCTCGATGAAGATCTGAATAATCAACAAGCCATCGTCGCGCCCAGCGCCATCGCAGAGGCTGAGTCTTTGGGATTCGGACCCATCGCGCAGACTGTTCCCAACCCTACCCATCATTTCTTCGGATCCGGACGCGTCTTTCACGATTTGGCTAACGGGGACCAGTTCTGGATCGGCTACTCCTACGAACATCGATCCTCTGAGAACCAGAACGTCGGCGGCAATACGCTTCCGAGCGCGGCAACTAACACACATTTTCTGGAGCACGAGATCAACGTCAGCTACTTGCACCAGATCTCGCCACACTGGCTGAACCAGCTTCGGTTCCTGGTAGGGCACTACGACAATTCTGTTCAGAGCGTCAATGCTGATGCCCAGATCGCAGTTTCAGGCCTATTCACCGCCGGCGGAGCGCAAGCGGATTCGCGGCGTACCGAGTATCACTTCGACGGAACGGATTTTGCCACATACGCTAACGGCAAGCACCAACTCAGCTTCGGCATTGACATTCCGGACATCAGCCGACGCGGCTTGGATGATTTCACAAACCGCGCCGGTACCTACACCTTCGCGAGCGCAGCCGACTATTCCTCAGCCGCACCAGCCACTTATCTCGTGCAGACCGGCCAAGGCCACGTTGCCTTTCTTGAAAGAGTGCTCTGTGGATTCGTGGAAGACAATATTCGTCTGACACCAAATTTTTCGCTGTACATGGGAGTGCGCTACTACTGGCAGAATTATTTTCATGATGATCCCGACAATTTTGCTCCCCGTATCAGTTTTGCTTATGCACCTAGTGCGAAAAGCAAAACGGTCATCCGCGGTGGCGCTGGGATTTTTTATGACCGCACTGGACCGAGTCCTATCGGCGACCTGCTTCACTTCAATGGCGTCAACCTGCTTCGCTTTCTTCTCGACTCTCCCGCCCACTTTCCCGTACAACCGGGCGATCTTTCCGGCGTCCCGACGAGCATCGTGACGCTTGATCCGCGAACGCGCATTCCCTATGCCTTGCAATACAGCATCGGCGTCGAGCAGCAGATCACCGCGAAAACGACGTTTAGCGCTGTCTACATCGGCAACCGGGGAATCGATGTTTTTCGATCCATCGATGCCAATGCGCCGCTTCCCGGTAATGTAGTCCGTCCTAATCCGACGCTGGGACAGGTCAGGGAAATGCAGTCCGATGGCTATCTAAAAGGGAATGCTCTCGAGCTTACCTTCCGTGGCAAGCTCAACAAGTATTTCTCCGGGCAGGTGCAATACACAACCGGACGCACCGACAACAACACCAGCGGTATCACTTTCTTTCCCGGCAACAGCTATGACGCCGCGGCCGATTGGGGGCGATCAGACAACGACCGGCTGCACAAGTTCGATCTACTCGCGTCGACTCAGGCGATCAGGTTCTTTACTCTGGGCGTTGCGCTGTCGGTTTACTCGGGAAAGCCGGTCAACATCACAACGGGTGGCGATGAGAATCATGATGGCATTCTGAACGATCGCCCCGTAGCGATACCTCGAAACACGATGCCAGGCCCAGGATTGATTGATCTCGATCTGAACGTGTCGCATGACTTTCCTCTTTCGAAGGCAAAGAAGGAAACCAAAGTGATCTCGCTATCGCTGAACTCGTTTAATGTCCTGAATCATCCGAACTATGTGACCTACATCGGGGCCATGTCCTCTTCGTTGTTCGGAGAGCCGGTTGCCGCCCAGCCGCCCCGCGGCATGCAACTCGATGTGCAATTCAAGTTCTAAGGTCTGAGTTCGTTCTCCGAGCGCAAAATTCAATAACAAAACCTGATAGGGACGATAAATAGTTTCGATTTCCGCGAAGAGAGGGCGGACGTTACAGTGAGGCGTCGTCGAAGGTGTGCAAAGACGCGACTCCGGTTCACGGGAGAACATAACTACAGTGTCCATCCGAGAAAAGCTGATCGCCGCTGCGGTGACAGCTGTCTTGATCCTGAATACCGCCGCCCGTCTGGCCAAACTCGAGCAACAGACCGCCGAAGCCAAGAGTTCTGCCGACAACGCCTGGATGCTGACCAGCGCCGCTCTGGTGCTCATGATGACTGGACCAGGACTGGCCCTGTTTTACAGCGGCCTCGTGCGCAAAAAGAACGTGCTCGGCACCATGATGCAGAGTTTCGCGTTGATAGCCGTCATTACGGTCTTATGGGGTTTGTTCAGCTATAGCCTCTCTTTTGGATCGGGCAACAGCTTCTTCGGTGGTTTGCAGAACCTGTTTCTGAGGGGTGTAGGAGCTGCGCCCGACCCCGATTACGCGGCCACAATCCCGGCGCAGACGTTTATGGTGTATCAACTGATGTTCGCGATCATCACACCGGGCTTGATCGCAGGCGCGTTTGCAGAGCGCATGAAGTTCAGCGCGATGCTGGTGTTCATGATCTTGTGGTCCATCATTGTGTATGACCCGATGGCCCACATGGTCTGGGGCAAAGGAGGACTCCTGAATGCCTCGCTGGGCGGGCGTTTTCCGACTCTGGATTTTGCCGGTGGCACCGTCGTTCACGTCACATCAGGAGTCTCGGCGCTTGTCTGCGCGCTTTATTTGGGAAAGCGGCTGGGGTATCCCAAACAAGCCATGCCGCCGCACAGCGTGGTGCTCAGCTTTATCGGCGCGTGCCTGCTGTGGGTGGGATGGTTCGGATTCAATGCCGGTAGTGCTTTGGGAGCAGGCAGCCTCGCCACGAGCGCATTCGTAGCCACACATTTCGCCGCCGCTACCGCGGCTCTGGGTTGGGCCGGGGCGGAATGGATCCGTAACGGTAAGCCGAGTGTACTGGGCGGAATTTCGGGCGCGGTGGCAGGGCTTGTGGCCATCACTCCTGCGGCGGGATTCGTGAAGCCCATGCCCGCATTGATCATTGGTCTCATCGCCGGTGTGTTCTGCTATTGGATGGTGGCAATGGTCAAGGCGAAATTCGGCTACGACGATTCGCTCGATGCTTTCGGAGTTCACGGCGCAGGCGGCACGTTAGGGGCTCTGTTGACGGGAGTTTTCGCCGTCAGTGTGGTCAACCCGATCTTTAAAGATGCACAGGGCAATACTTTGGCGTCCGGTCTGCTCGAAGGAAATGCACACCAGTTGCTGAATCAATTGGTTGGTGTGGCTATCGCCTGGGCGCTCGCCATCGTGGGTACACTGATCATCCTCAAGGTCGTGGATTTGACCATTGGCTTACGAGTTTCTGAGGAGGAAGAACTGCAGGGCCTGGATCTCTCTCAGCACGGAGAAGAGGGTTACTATTGGGAAACGCCCGCTTGAGGGTTGGTCAGAGTCTGACAACCTGGAGCTGAAGTCGGCGAGCAGATTCGAAGACAGGACTTGCCAATATCATGACAAAGGTCGAAGCGGTGATTCAAAACTCCAAGCTGGACGCCGTCAAAGCTGCGTTGCAGGAAATCGGCGTCGAAGGTATGACCGTGCTCGAGGTGCGCGGTCACGGCCGCCAGAAGGGGCATACCGAGGTCTACCGTGGGCGCGAGTACAGCGTCGATCTTATCCCCAAGACCAAACTCGAGATGGTGCTGCCTGACGCGCTGGTCGAGAAAGCGGTGCAGGCCATTCTGGGAGCCGCACGCACCGGCAAGATCGGAGATGGCAAGATCTTTTTGTCGCGCGTCGATGAGGCCATCCGCATCCGCAATGACGAGCGCGGGGAAGGGGCCCTGTAGACTCCGCGTCGGCTTGAACGGAATCTTGCCGGGATGAGATTCAAAGGCAACGCACCCGGCGGCAGGCGCTGCGGGGTGAATCTTTCATGGTGGCAGCGTCCTCATTGATCGGCGAACTCCGGGGTTCTATCAACGACGAATCAGCACGCATCCAGCGAGAGTTTGAGACCAGCGGAGACGGGCGGGCCTGCGTGTCCCAACGCACACGCATGGTGGAAGAGATTCTTGCCAGGCTGTGGCGCGACATCGTTTCGCCCGACGAATCTCGCCCCGCGAATTTCACTCTCGTCGCCACTGGAGGGTTTGGCCGAGGCTGGCTGTTTCCTTTTTCCGATATCGATCTCTTGTTCCTTTTCAATGATCGAGATGCGGAGCAAGCTTTCAAAGATCCCGTGCGGCGCTTCTCGCAGGAGGTGTGGGATCTTCGGCTGAAATTGAGTCCGGCTTCGCGCACCCTCGCCGAGTGCGACCGCTACGATCCCAATAACACGGAGTTCACAATCTCCCTGCTCGATTGCCGCTGCTTGGCCGGGGATCGCGACCTGTTCCGCAAGCTCCACGACAAAGTGATTCCCAAGCTGGTCATGAAGGAATCGAAGGTCTTGCTTCAAGGCCTGGCCGAAGTGACGCGCGAACGCCACTCGAAATATGGGATGACTCTCTACCACCTGGAGCCGAATCTGAAAGAGGCTCCGGGCGGGCTGCGCGACTGCAATGTTGCCAACTGGCTCGCACTGATTTCCGCGATGGATAAGCTGCATGACTGGCCCGAGGCCAGTTCGCTGCGTCCGCCGGTTCGCAAGCAACTCGATGCAGCGATTGATTTCTTAATGTCCGCCCGATGTTTTCTTCATTTCCGTCACGGGCGTGATGACAATACTCTGAGCTGGGAATCGCAGGATGAAGCGGCCGCACGCAAAATCGGAGCGACGGGTACCGAAGAACTTTCGGCGGCCGATTGGATGCGAATTTATTTTGGCCATGCCCGCGCCGTACAGCGCACCGTTACGCAGCTCTTAGAAGAGATTCCTGAAGCCTGGTCAGCACTGTATCGTCAGGTGCAAAGCTGGAGATCGCGGCTCACGACGGCGGACTTCTCGGTCGTTGACGGGCTCATTTTTCTGCAACAGCCATCTGCCCTGCAGGATCCCGAGGTTCTGCTCCGGCTGTTTCACTTCATGGCGCACCATGGATTGAAGCTGAGCGCCACTACGGAGTACCGCATCGAACAAGCGCTTCCGGCGCTTGCCGCCACCCCGCCGCGGGGTGCGGAACTATGGCTCTATCTGCAGGAGACATTGTTGCAGCCTTATGCCGCGGATGCTCTGCGGGCGATGCATTCCCTGCGCTTGCTGACCCTGCTGCTGCCCGAGTTGAAGGTGATCGACTCGCTGGTGGTGCGAGATTTCTATCATCGCTTCACTGTGGATGAGCATTCGTTTCTCGCGATCGAGTCCCTGCATCGACTGAAGCAATCGCAATCGGAGTGGGACAAGCGTTATGGCGAGTTGTTGGGTGAACTCGAGGATCCAGAACTGCTCTACCTCGCTCTGTTACTGCACGACACGGGAAAAGGAGTGCCGAACGGCAACCACGTTCAGACGAGTCTGGACATCGCCAATCAGGCTATGGACCGGCTCGATGTTGATCCGAAAGAACGGGCTGAGGTGCTGTTTCTGATCGCGAATCATCTGGAGTTGTCCGCAACTCTGCGGCGTGACATTTTTGATCCCGGAACAGTCGCTGCCTTCGCCGAGAAAATGGGAACTCCGGAACGGTTGAAGATGCTCGCTCTGCTCACCTATGCGGACATCAAAGCGGTGAATCCTGAGGCACTCACTCCGTGGAAGGCGGAAAACGTCTGGCAACTCTACATGGCTGCGGACAATTACCTGAACCGCAGCGCCGATCAGCGTGTACATACTGAAGCCAACGACGAAAAACTGGCGCGACTGCGTTCACTGGCGCCCGTTACCGGCAGCAAATTCAAGGCATTCCTCGAAGGATTCCCGCAAAGATATCTTCTCGTACATACGGCGGAAGAAGTCATGCGCCACATGCAGATGGCGGAGGATCTCGGAAACGATCCGGTGCTGGTGGACCTGAAACGCGGCCGGCACTGGTATGACCTGACGCTGGTCACGAAGGACCGCCCGTTCCTCTTCGCGACTCTTTCAGGTGTTCTGGCTGCCTGGGGGATGAACATCGTCAAAGCCAACGCATTCTCGAACTCGGCCGGCGTCGTGGTCGACACGTTTCATTTCACCGATCGTTTTCGCACGCTCGAATTGAATCTCTCGGAGTGGGCGCGATTCAAGATTAGTGTTGTCAGCATCATGCTGGGTGAGGCTGATCTCGAAAAGATGCTGCGGGACCGGCAGCGCTCCGAGAAGGGCGTGATCGCGAAAGTGAAAGTGGAGACAAAGATTGAATTCGACGACGCCAGTTCAGCAACCACCACACTCGTTCAAGTGATTGCCCAGGACCGTCCGCGGCTGTTGCACCGGATCGCCTCTTGCTTATCTGATCAGAAGTGCAATATCGAAATCGCCTTGATCGATACCGAAGGGCAGATGGCGATCGACACGTTCTATCTGACCTCGGGCGGTCAGAAGCTCAAGCCCGAGCACCAGAAACAGGTGGAGAGGGCGTTGCTAGGTGAGTTGAAGGCCGAATGATGGGATAACGAAAAGGGGTATGGCTTCCACGCCATCCCCTTTTTTCCAACTAACCAGAGGCGGCCTACTTCG
>QIAL01000410.1 GCA_003225535.1 Acidobacteriota bacterium
GAATGCGGAGCGCATCTGTTCGAAGCGCAGCGCAACATCCCGGCCACGGCGCTCACCAGCATCAGTGATGACAGAAAAATTCGGGGAACGCACTTCAACCCATTGGGGTTCGCCAGCCCACAAAAAGGGGACGCGGACGGTTGCAGCCAGCAATACAATCAGGACGACAGCGGAACGCAAGAAACCGGGGTAATGAAGCATGGCCAGATATTCCCCTTCGTCGGTCGCCGATATCCTACCACCCGGGCGTTGACGGGGGCGCATAAATGGATCTGTTCGAGGCGAACGCTAGGGAAGTCGACGAAAAGGCCTCAGATCAGAATTGTGGCACCGCGATCGAGGCCGAAGCCCATTCGTGGATAGCATGCCGGCGGCCGCAATCGAGGCATTGGGTTGTGGGGTATTGCGCACGACAGTAAGGACAGACGGCGCCCGTTTCAAAAGGATCGAAAGCCTGGGTGCATTGAGTGCATTTCCAGTAGGTTCCAACTGGCGGCGCAGTGTTGCAGGTCGGACAGGTGAATCCGGCGCGTCGTGGAATTTTTGCCATGCTTAACAGCGTTTGGGCATTCTTGAACCCTGCCCAGCAGTTCATCGCCATGTAGAGTGCGATTGCTCCAAGCCACAGGTCTTGTCTCCAGACAGCAAGTCCGATGAACGCGACGGCCCCTAGCAGGCCCAAGACAGCGGCTGCCATGAGGCTGCGGGCGCGACCCAGCACAAACCACAACAGCGAACGCAGAATCTGGCCGCCGTCCAAGGGATAAATCGGAAGGATGTTGAAGATGAGGAGCCCACCGTTGATCCAGGCAATCGAACGCAGGAGTCGAAAGAGGTCCGGTGCTGTTGCTGCCAGGCCCGCCGATCGACATGCAGAAAGAGCGACAAGAAGGACTGGTACTAAGACGACATTCACCAGCGGTCCGGCCGCAATGCTCCAGAGAGTTGCACCCGGACGTGGTGGAGGATCGACGTACGCTACCCCGCCCAAGGGCCATAACACAATACGATTGGCGTTTCCGCCAACTTGACGACAGGCCAGAGCATGGCCGAATTCGTGCAGTAGCACGATCAGGAACAGGGCCAGATACTCCAGAATGTTCCACAGAATGGATGAGTAGCGACCCGAGCGGCTCTGAATCTCGTACACGGCCACGAGGAACCACGACCAGTGCAGGAAAACATCGATTCCTGCGAAGCCAAACAGGCGAATTGAGCCATCACGACCGGTAGGCATCACGGACAGTTTAATCGATGACGAAGCAACTTGTTGCCGCTGTTCAACGCAGGGTAGGTTACTGCCGGTGAGCGGAAGCTCCGGCCGCTAGTTCGCGCAAGGTCGCCAGGAAGCCAGCAGCGGTGCGGGGATCGTCCAGTGCATCGAGAGCGATGGTGGCAGAGAACTGAGGTGATTCGGGTCGGAAGCGGACCTGAAGCACATCCTGCTGGCGCACCGTCATGAGAGTGTTGAGTTCGGGAGCCAGATCTTCCTGCCAGTGGGTGCGGGTCGTAAGCACGATGGGACCGGGCTCGTAGATGTCCCATTGACGCTGGTCTTTCTTGCGAGAGACGACGCCGCGGCTGTGAGCGCACCAGCGATGCCGAATCACATCCAGGCGGACGTTAGGAGATCCGCCCAAGTCGGCTTCGAAGGTCAGAGTTTCCTTCTGCTTGTGGACGCGACTCAGGATCCAGTTCACCGGCAGAGGCCGTGGCCGGAATTTCATGGTGACGCGAGCGTTCTCGAAACTGCGTGAAGGGAATTGCAGGCGGGCGTGAAGGCGAGAACTGTTGAGCCATCGGAAGTCGACGATTCGTCCCTTACCTGCGCAGGCTTTTTGGACCCAGAGCAGCGCTTCGGCTCCACGACGACGGTTGTAGGCAGCGAAGAAGAAATACCATCCACCCAAAACGACCACCGCGGCGACCGCGTCGATTATAAGCAGGCGTCCCACAGGCGTACTTCGCTACCCCTCTGATGCCGATGGTACGTCCGAGGTTGCGAATCGAGCAAGAGGACATTAGTCCTACAAAGTCATTTTCTTTGCTCAGGAGCAAAATGGGCTGTGGAAAAACAGGATATTAGCGCGCCGGAGCAGAACATTGCTCCGGTGTAGCCCCGTCCTACCAAATGCCTGCGCCGAATGCTGGAGGCCGAAGCCCTTTACAATGTCGCGGTGGCTACTGTCGTTCGCGATTACAAGGCCGAGGATTTCGAATCACTGTGGCGCATGGATCAGGAGTGCTTTCCGCCTGGGATTTCGTATTCGAAACGGGAACTCAGGTCTTTCATGCAGCATCGTGGATCGTTTACGTTAGTCGCGACCAATGCGAAAGAGGAACTTCAAGGTTTCATCGTGGTGCATTGCGGCACCACGGGACACGTCGTTACCATCGATGTTGGAGCGCATGCCAGGCGCTCGGGGGTGGGCTCGCTACTGCTGCGAAGTGCGGAAGAGCGTATGCGAGCCGCCGGATGCCGTGCCGTGGGACTGGAGACGGGCTGGTGCTAAGGAAAGATCTGAACTGAGTTCGACCAAGAAATTGCATTCCATGGGCTTCTCCTATACCTTGCCCTCTTTAGGACGCAAGCAATGAAAGTTGCCATCCAAGGCGAGCGCGGCTCGTTCAGTCACGAAGCCGCCGAAAAGATGCTGTCACGCTGCACGGTTGTGCCCTGCGCGCGCTCGGCTGAGGTCTTCGATCGCGTCGATTCGGGCTCAGTACAGGCAGCGGTGATTCCGATCGAAAACACCCTGGCGGGAACCGTCGCAGAACATGCGGATCTGCTGGTCACCAGGAATGTCTTCATACAGGCTGAGTTCCTGCTGCGGATTGCGCATAACATCATTGCGGCGCCGGGGGTAAAGATCGAGTCTTTGCGGCGAGTCCTGTCACATCCCGTGGCCCTCGATCAGTGCCGGGATTTTTTCCGGCGACATCCGGAGATCGAGGCGGTTCCTTTTTACGATACGGCGGGAAGCGTTAAGCATGTCACGGCCAATCGCTTGAAGGATGCAGCCGGAATTGCCGGGAGACAGGCGGCGGGCGAATACGACGGGAAGATCCTGCGGGCCGGCATTGAGGACGATAAGCGGAACTTCACCCGATTCTTTTTGATTCGCAGGTTGGGCCGAACTAGTAAGGGTCAAAAACCCTACCCTGTCTCGCCAGAGAGCGGCGAGACAAAGATGGGGCACCCGCGTTTCAATGCTTACGTTGCGAACTACCAGCGGCTCATTCCGCCGAAGGCGAATAAGACTTCGATTGCTTTCCAGGTAAAGAACCTGCCCGGTGCGCTGTTCAAGTCGCTGAGTGTTTTTGCGTTGCGGGATATCAGCTTGAGCAAAATCGAGTCGCGGCCGATGCGCGGAAGGCCGTGGGAGTACGTGTTCTACGTTGACTTCCTGCGTGGCGACGACGAAGCGGCCAGGAACGCACTGCGGCACCTAGGCGAGGTGGCCGAGTTTGTGAAGGTGCTGGGAGTCTACCCCGCAGCGTAAGTCGGCGAACCTTTGTTCCGGGCTTCACGTCAAAGATAAAGGGAAATCCAGTCCAGGAGGATACAGTGCTGGAAAATTCATCGACCCGCCGCAGTTTTCTTCGTCAGACTTCCATTGCTGGCGCCGGCTTGCTCGCGCCCTTGGCTCTCGCGCAGCAAAAGGCCGAGGAGAAGGAAAAAGACGATGACAAGATCTCTCCGGCGGAAGACCTCATGCGCGAGCACGGAGTGCTCAACCGTATTCTCCTGATTTACGACCACCATCTGCATCTATTGGGGGAGAAACGGCCGTTTGATGGCTCGATTCTGGCGAGTGCGGCGGATATCGTGCGCCACTTCGTCGAGGAGTATCACGAGAAGTTGGAAGAAGATTTCCTCTTCCCACGTTTCCGCAAAGCAGGGAAGCATGTGCCGCTAGTCGAGACTCTTCAAACCCAACACAAAGCCGGGCGGGATCTGACCGCAAAGATTCGGGAGCTGGGCGCGACGGCTACGCTCAAATACATTTCCTCCGATACCGATAAGCTGGGAGACGCTCTGCGGTCCTTCCTGCGCATGTACCGTCCGCATGAGGCGCGCGAAGACACGGTTCTGTTTCCGGCATTTCGCTCCATCATTTCTCCGCACGAATACGATGCCCTCGGCGAGGATTTCGAGAAGAAAGAGGATGAACTGTTTGGAGACGAGGGTTTCTTCAAGGTCGTCGATCAGGTGGCGGCTCTCGAAAAGAAGCTCGGAATCTACGACTTGGCTCAGTTCACGCCAAAGTAACCCAGTTATCGAGTGTTAGCGCCGTCACACGATCATGTGATGTTACACACACACGACCCACGGTCCCATTCATAAAATATCCACAGTGCCAACTGGCGACCAGTTGGATCATTCTGGAGGAAATACATGCATTCATCGAAGATCATGGTTCTGTTGGTGTGCGTTCTGGTAGCGGTTTCGCTTGCGATGGCAGGAGAGAATTTGGGAATCCGGGCAACGGGAAAAATTAGTTTCGCTTCGCCGGTTCGGGTGGCTGGCACTCTATTGCCGGCCGGCGAATATGTCGTGCGCCACACCATGGAAGGGCAGGAGCATGTCATGGTGTTTCAGTCCGTGAACCACAAGGTTCAGGACTTGAAGGCGAAGTGCCAACTCGTTCAACTGGGCAAGAAGTCCGACCAGACCCGGACTGTGTATCAACTGAACGCCGCGAACGAACGCGTGCTGCAGGAACTCGTGTTTGCGGGAGATACAGCCAAGCACGTCTTTTAGGGCTGAAGCCAAGTCCAATCGCTGCCCAAAGCATCCCAGGCGCCCATCCACCGGGCGTTGGGATGCCGTGTTGCCCTGTGAGAATCCACGGGGGTTCCAAATTAAGACTTGCGCAGGGGCATCCTGCGCGTTAGCCTCTGCACCTTAGACACGTACGGCGCGTGTCGCTCAGCGGAATAGAATGCGAGTCGTGGGGAAGGGTTTCGGGGACGACTGAAACTTTTCGCCAAAGAGTATCATCTAAACTTGAGCGAGTTACACTCAAGGAGAATCATGAGCCAACAGACCTCATCAGAGCGCTCTCCTAAATTGAAGGAAACAAACGAGCAAAAAGCGTTGCCGGTGCTGCCGGTGAGGGACACGGTGTTGTTCCCCCATGCCGTTTTGCCGCTAACGGTGGGGCGTGAAAGTTCCGTTCAGTTGATCAATTCACTCGGAGAGGATAAGACCATTATTGTTGTGGCCCAGCGCGAAGCGCGCGTCGATGCGCCACAACCCAGCGACCTTTACACGGTGGGCACTTCCGCGGTCGTTCACAAAGTCGTCAAGATGCCGAACCAGAGCCTATTTGTGTTTGCCGAAGGGCTGGAACGCATAAAGCTGGGCGAATTTACTCAGCTGACGCCATTCATGAACGCCCACTACTCCATTCTGCCGGAGAGCGCTACACCAGTAGCCACTTCGCAGATTGAAGCCCTGCAGCGCAATGTTCTGACTCTGTTCCAGCAGATTGTGGCGGGTTCTCCGACGCTGTCGGACGAACTCTCGACCGTCGCTATGAACATCGACGAACCGGGCCGGCTAGTCGACTTCATCGCCTCGTCGTTGCCGTCGCTTTCCACGCCGGACAAGCAGGACACGCTGGAAACGCTCGACGTCCACGTGCGGCTGGAGAAGATCAACCAGCATCTCGCGAAGGAACTCGAAGTCCAGCAACTGCGCAACAAGATCCAGAGCGAAGTGCAGGATCGCGTGCAGCAGACACAGCGCGAATACTACCTGCGCGAGCAGATGAAGGCCATCCAGAAAGAACTTGGCGAGCAGGACGAAGGCCAGCGCGATGTCGAAGATCTGAAAAAGAAGATCGAAGAAGCCGGCATGCCCGACGAGGTGAAGAAAGAGGCCCTGAAGGAACTGGGCCGCCTTTCCCGCATGTCACCGATGGCCGCCGACTATTCGCTGACCCGCAACTACATCGAATGGCTGGCGGTACTGCCGTGGGCCAAGACCTCGGGGCAGGAAATCGAGATTCCGAAGGCGAAAGAAATTCTTGATGCCGATCACTACGATCTGGAGAAGGTGAAAGACCGCATCCTCGATTACCTCTCTGTTCGCCGGCTGAAGCCCAACATGAAGGGGCCGATCCTCTGCTTCGTAGGGCCTCCCGGGGTAGGGAAGACTTCGCTGGGGAAGTCGATTGCCCGCGCCCTTGGGCGGAAGTTCACGCGGCTTTCACTCGGCGGCGTCCACGATGAGGCTGAGATTCGCGGTCACCGGCGGACTTATATCGGAGCCTTGCCGGGCCAGATTATTCAGGGGATTCGTCGGGCGGAGACGAAAGATCCCGTGTTCATGCTCGACGAGATCGACAAGGTCGGGCGTGACTTCCGTGGTGATCCGGCTTCGGCATTGCTCGAAGCGCTTGATCCCGAGCAGAACTCGACGTTCCGCGACAACTACCTCGACGTGACGTTCGATCTTTCGAAGGTTCTTTTCATCACGACCGCGAACATGCTCGATCCGATCGCCGAGCCGCTGCGCGACCGTATGGAGATCATCGAACTGCAGGGGTACACCGAAGAAGAGAAAGTGCACATCGCATT
>QIAL01000411.1 GCA_003225535.1 Acidobacteriota bacterium
GCTGATCGTCAATAAGGAGACCATTCAGGAATTCCTCGGCGGCATCAAGATCCGCAGCGAAGGCGAAATTGCCGAGCGCACCGAGCGCCCAGGAGTGGCGGTTGGATTGGCGTGGACCCCTGCCGGCGGCGACGTGCTCTTCGTCGAGGCCAATGCCATGAAGGGCAAAGGCGGATTCACCATGACCGGACAGATCGGCCAAGTGATGCAGGAATCCATGCAGGCAGC
>QIAL01000412.1:0-4894 GCA_003225535.1 Acidobacteriota bacterium
ATCTGAGCGGCGGAGCCATCGCCCCAATTGACGGCAACGGTGTGGCTATCCAGTGAACCGATGTCGCTCACGGCGCCGTTGAGTGTGAGTGAGGCGCCTTCGGTGACAGTCGCGCCCGAGGCCGTCAGCGCGCTAAATGTCGGAGCGACGTTGTTGACCGTGAGATTCGTGGTAAGCGGAGCGGAATCCTCAGTGCCATCATTCACGCGGACACTGATTGCGTCAAGATCCGATGAGGTGCCGGACGGATTGTCATCAAGATACTGATGGCTGGCTGCAAATTGGAATATGCCCGGCGCCAGGACGACGGTTTGCTCGGATGTTCCGTCGCCCCACAGAATCTTTACAGAATGGGAATCCTGCATCCCGGGATCAATGAAGGTCCCCGTCAAATTCAGGATTCCGTTCTCTGTCAGGTTGGTTGCACTCGGCGTGAGACCGGTCAGCACCGCGGCGACGTTTTGCACGGCCACCGGTTTACTCGCCGCATTAGCGTATGTTCCGTCTTCATCGACCAGCGTCACGGATATTGTCCGGCTCCCCTCGTTCAAGTAGGTGTGTGTGATGGCACTGGCGGTACCGAAGATGTCCGGAGGAGTGCCGTCGCCCCAGGCAACACGATACTCTGTCACGGCGTCGGCTCCTGGATCGCTCACCGGACCGAGGGTGAGAGTGTAGAGGCTTCCTTCGCCAATGGTTGATGGACCGTTCAGTCCAATCGCCGGGGCAACGTTTGTGGCGGTAATCAGGACCTGATCGGTTGCAGTGGCAAGGTCTTTGTCCGTCACGGTCACGGCGATCTGGTATGTCCCGTTATCGATTGGCGTAAACGTGAAACTGTTACCCGTTGCCGGAGCAATCACCTGTCCATTGCTCGCGGTGACGATCCACTGAATTGTCAATGCATCGTTCGCGCCTGGATCGGACGCCGTCGCGAGCAAGGTCACGGGCGTTCCTTCGGGCACGGTTTGGTCGGCGCCCGCATTCACGGTCGGCGCAACGTTGGTTACGTTCACCGCAAATGATTGCGTAGCCGAACCGCCGTCATCATCCATTATCGTGACGACCACTCCATAGTGGCCGTTGTCCGAATAGAGGTGATTTAGAGCCAGCGGCGACGATGGTGTTGGAGTCGTCAGAATGGCGACCGGCGTCCCGTCGCCATAATCGACCGTTGCCGTCCACACGTCCGCGCCGGGATCGGTAAACGAAACCGACCGCGTGAATGTGCTTCCTTCGGTAAGCGTCGCGTCCGTCCCGGCGGTGACCACGGGAGGCGCGTTGTTCACGAACACGACGGCCGTATCGCGATAGATCTTATTGTCGGCGCTATCGGTGACGGAAAGCATCACGGTATAGATTCCGTTATCGACCGGAATGAAGTTCAGCGTTGTGGCCGTGCTATTCGGAATCGTTTGTCCGTTGTCGGCCACGATCTGCCAAAGATAAGTGAACGTGCTGGGCGTTCCGGGCGTCGGATCGATTACCGTCGCGTTGAAATTTACCGCCGCGCCTTCCGTCACCGACCGGTCCGCGCCAATGTCCACCACCTTAAAATTGCCGAAGTCACGGCCCACCGCCACGTGCCCGGACAGGAGCGCGACCGTTTGAGTGCCGACTGCTCCACGCAGATTGTAAACCGCGAGTTCAGCGCCTTGCGTCGGCCCGGTGGCCCGCATGTAAAGCGAACCGTTGAATGCAATCATCTCAGCAGGGAACGACGACGCTGTTCCCGTGTCGATATCGGCGGCGAGACTCACGGTCGTGCCGTCGTAGCGCCACAGTTCGTTGCCCAATATGCCGTTGTCAGTTGCGGTGAAGTAGAGTGCGTTGTCGAAAATAACGGGACTGGCCGGGTTGGATGAACCTGTTCCAGGATTGATGTCCGTCACCCGGCTGACCGTCGTGCCGTCATAACGCCAGAGTTCGCGGCCAAAAGCGCCTGCCGTGGCGGCATCCGTCGCGCTGAAATAGAGCGCGTCATTGAAGACGATCAAGCTGCCGGGCAAGGAGGAGCCGGCGCCAGGATTGATGTCCCCAACCATTGCGTATCCGCTTACAGGACTCCAGCGCCACAGTTCGGTGCCGGACGTCAGATTCGTCGCCGTGAAGTACACTGCGCCATTGAAGCCAATCAGATTGGCCGGGTTAGGCGAAGTGCCCGCGTTGATGGTCGTTCTCACGAAAGTCGAACCATTATAGCGCCAAAGTTCCCGGACGGAGCTTTGCACCGCCGAGAAGTAAAGGAACCCGCCGAAGGCGAACAGATTGGTCGGCGACGACGAAAGGGCGCCCGGATTGATGAGGTCCGAGACGAGCGCCACGTTCGAGCCGTTATACCGCCACAGTTCAGTGCCCGATGTTCCGCCGTCAAAGGCGCTGAAGTACACCGCGCCGTTGTAAAGCGTCAGGCCGCTGATGTTCGACGAGCCGGTGCCGGGGTTGATGTCCGTGATGCGGCCAAGCCCTGTAACCGGGTCATAGCGCCACAACTCATTGCCGTTGGCAAAGGGGGTCGAACCATTGGTGGCCGTAAACAACAGCACGCCGTTGAAGACGAAAAGGTTTGTCGGCGAGGACGATCCGGCATTCGGATTGATATCGGCGGCGAGTGTCACATCAATCCCATCGTAACGCCACAGCTCAGTACCGAACGTCGGATTGGTCGCCGTGAAGTATAATGCATTATTGAGCAAAATGAAATTGGATGGGAAGGACGATCCGGCGTTCGGATTGATGTCCGTCACTCGCGTCGCGCTTTTGCCGTCGTAGCGCCAGAGTTCGACCCCTTTGCCATCTCCGCCGTCAGCCTGGAAATAAAGCGCATTGTTGAAAAGGATGAGTTGATTCGGGTTGGAACTGCCCGCGCCCGGATTGATGTCCACGATCGCAGACGGCGCCTGGCCCAGGTCGAATGTCTGCCCTGAATTCGCAGGCACCAGCTCAACTGCGGTATAGGTGGCGGGCACCAGACCGTTGAACGCGTACGCTCCATTGGCGTCAGTCAGGCTTGTTGGCTCACCTTGCTTCGCTACCAAAACGTGGTTGCCATCCACGCTCAGATAGAGTCGGCCCTGCGCGTCGAAAGCCACGTCCAATGGAACGGCGCCACCCTTTGCGATGACAGCAGTTCCAACCAGCGTTCCGGTCGCGGTGTTGAAGCTGAGCACGAAATCCAGATTGCTCGCCACAATGAGGCGGCCGGCAGTGTCGAAAGCCAGCTTCGGATCTGTCCCGATTTGCGGCGTGCCTGGTGAGACGAAAACCGCTCCGGTCTTGCCCGGAGCCGGCAATGCCGCGCCGGTGGTTCCATTGAGCCTGACGATGCTGCCAAGCGCCCGGTCCGCGATGTAGATATTGCCGTCCGGCCCAAGCGCAATGTCAGAAGGCGCATCGAAGACGCCCGCCACGCGATCGACCGTGAACGCGCCGGAAACGAGCGATCGCGATAGGGTGTCGTATCGAAGAATCTTCACCTGCGTTGCCGACGGATTGAAGTCCACGATGTAGAGCGTCTGCCGATCCGGACTCGCCGCCATCATGCCGACATCCGAAAAGAGCGTTCCATTGTTCTCAGGCCACGTGGTCGCGATGAAAGCGCCGGTCTGTCCATTATAAATGCGAATGTTGCGATCATCGGTTGACGCAACGTAGAGCGCGCCGTCGGCGCCAAAGGCGATTGACCGGGGTCCGCGCGCGTCCTGGCTCGCATCGCCGCTCTCCGTAAATTGGATGAACCGGTGAAGATCGGGATCGTAGCGGTGAATATGGCCCTCATCGCCCACATAAAGGAAACCGGCCGAATCGAACGTAATGAATCCTGAAAAAACGTCGCCGGCGTAACTGCCACTGGCGAGAGAGTTAACTACCGCCCATGGACTGTTCGGCGTAGCGGTCGCCGCTCCATCCAGAGTGCCGTTGCCGTTGAGATCGAGGAAGATCGTAACGCCTTCGAGGCCCGGTTCGCCCGCGTCACGAATGCCGTTGCCGTTCGTGTCCTGCCACTTGCTTCCGGTCACGGCGCTGACTCCTACGTTGAGGTCGAACGTTTGCTCCGCTTTTCGCCCGCGCCAATCGCCCGGACCGCTTGGGCCGTCCTGCCCCGCGACCGTAATGCGTGCCGTGCCGATGAAATTCGCCGCCGCAGTCACCTGCAGTTTGTTGCCGGTCACGGTCACCGATACGTTCGGATTATCGCTGAACGCCGTGTAAAAGACATGGTCGCCCGCGTTGCCGTCCGTCGCGATCAATTGCAACAGCAAGCTCGTGCCCGTTGCCATGCCCAGCGGGCCGTAGATCGTTTGCCATTGCAATCCCTGATTGGGGGTGAATGAGAACACGAAGCTCGGATCGGACGCGGCCCGCGCGGTAAATTGCGGAGCGATCATCTGGTGCGCGGCGTCATCGAGCGGATTGCCGGTGAGCGCCAAACGGTGGAGATTCGGCAAGGTGGCCAGCGGTTGCTTCGTGATCGGATCCACCGCGACAAGTCTGATCGCGTCAGCAATCACCGTCCCGTTGGCATCATCGGTCAACTGCACTTTCAGCGTCGCGCCTTCACTGGCGAAGACCCCAAGGCTCTGCCATGACCGCCCGCCGAAGGAAGGACCGTTCGGCGTCAGTCTCTGATTGATCCGGACCGCTTGCGCAACCTGCACGAGCGAGCCGGTTGCGTCGAATTGTTGGAGGACGAAGGTGAAGCGGGCGTCGCTCGCGTGCGAGTCGTGGCCGGTCCAGGTCACGAGCACGTCGTAAGAGCCGGCCGCGAGGTTGGAGAATTCCCACGTGGCCTGCGCCGTCGCGTTGTTTCCGTTGCCGGCGTGGAAGCGGTAGTCGCTGCCGAAGGCCGCGGTTGCAGGATTGAGATTCTGTTGCCAGCCGGACGGAGAGCCGG
>QIAL01000412.1:4928-9072 GCA_003225535.1 Acidobacteriota bacterium
CGATTGTTGTCCAGGAACAGGAGTTGCAGTTGGTTGAGATTGCTGAACGGCGCCACGCTATCCAGATGATTGTTGGAAAGGCTCAAGAACTGAAGCTGGGACAAACTGCCGAACGGAGCCGGATCGATGAGCCGCAAGCCTTCGTGTGAGTAGGCGGCACCGGCGAGAAGGATCCCGTCAAGAATGGCTCCCGCCAGCAACGTGCCGCCGGAACTGGCAACTGCCCAACCGAATTGATCAATCGAATTCGATCTGGGGTCGTAAAGCGTGCGCAGCAGGGATCCGCTCGCGGCATCGAACACATACACCGCGCCATCGTTCGAGCTGATTGTGTCATCCAGAGGCGACCCAACAATGACGGCATCGCCCTCGAGCGCGACAGCCCAGCCAAATTGATCGCCTGCCGCCCGCTTGGGATTGACGAGCGTCGAAAGCAATTGCGGGCTGCCCGGCGTGTCGAATAGATACGCCGCGCCAACTGCAACGCCGCCGGCCAGTTGTCCCGGGGCGCCAATGAGCGCGCGGTTTGCAGAGAGCGAAACGGAGTTGCCAAAGTTCGCCGATGCGCTCAACGGCGGATTCGGAAGCGCCGCGCCCTTACCGCTGGCCAAGTCAAAAATCCAGGCCGCGCCCGCGTTGGTGGCCGTTGTGTCATCGAACGGAACTCCGACCAGCAGTTGCGTTCCGGAGAGCGCCACGGAACTTCCGAACTGATCGCCCGCGACCGGCGCCGTTTTCTTGAACGTGCCCACCAACGCGCCCGTCCGCCCGTCGAACAGATAGACCGCGCCGGCATCGGCGGCACTGGGTTCGTCGTGGAACGGCGCGCCCACCGCTATCAGATCGTTCCAGATCGCGACGGAGTATCCAAACTGGTCGCCTGCGGCGCGCGTTCCCGGTTTCTGCAACGTCGCGAGCAGCGCGCCGGTCACCAGATCATAGACATACACAGCGCCGGCGTCCTGAGTCGCACCGTCGTCGCGCAGCGGCGCGCCGATCGCCATGAGGCTGTTCGACAGCGCCACCGAAAAACCAAACTGGTCGTTGCCAACGGTGGAAAACGGATTACCGATCGTCCTGAGCAATTGGCCGCTCGTCAGGTCGAACAAATACGCCAGACCGGCGTCTGCTATCGACGCCACGTCTGTCAAAGGCGCGCCGATGAGAGCAAAATTGCCAAAGATCGCCAGCGCCTGGCTGAAACGCTCTCCAATTCCTGTCGTGGTGGGATTCGCAATCTGCCGCAGCAACGTGTTGCCCAGCACCGAGCCAGGCAAAGTCACTTGATACGCCGGTCGGCCATCTGCGCTCACGGCTTTCAGATTCGTGAATTCAGACAGTCGAGCGGGGTTGGCGATTTGCGTGAAGTCCAGCGCTAGATACTCCAATTTCGTTAGGCCGATCGGAGTTCTCCCTGCCTGGCCTTCGGTAAGTGTGTGGCTGGCGAGAATGGCGAGATCAACCACTTCGTTGCCGGACAAACTCAGCGCGCGCAGGTTCGTGGCAAATTCGACGCCCGAAACGTCGGCCAGGTGGAGGCCGTTGAGATCGAGTCGCGTCAACGTCGCCATTTGCGCGGCCCGGATCGGTTCGCGGGCAAACGGCACACCGCGATAAGAGAGCGTCACCGGAATATCGAGCGCTCGTGCAAGAGCAAGCCGCAGCGCCTCTTCATGAACGTATGAATCAATGGACGGGTTGAGCGGCTTGAGCGTGACCTGGCTGGCAACGATCCTCTCCTCTTGCAGTGAATCCTGCCGGAATTCCGCCGTCTCCAGATCCCGAACCTCCACATCTTCCGCAATAAAGGCGTCGTTGCCGCGATCACCAAACAAACGATCCAAATGATCGTTGCCGATCACGATGTCATTTCCGTCCGAACCGTGGATCAAATCATGATCCGACAGGGCATGGAAAGCGCCCGGCTTCGGCGCTGTAATCGCCAATGAAAACGACATTGGGCTCGGCTGGATGCCGGCCGGATTATACACGCGGACGAAATATGTTCCGGCGTCAAAGCTCCTCATGTCGATGATCGACCGTCCCTCCGCCAACCGGCGGCCTTCACTGTCGAAGACATCCGCCACTGCGCCTTGTCGCGCGACGGTTGTGATGTTCAAACCGGTGGCCCGGAGCGGGTCCGTGGAGGAATGGAGCACGAGGGGGCTGGAAGCGTTCGACGCGTCGAGTTGCAATCGCAGAGTCAAACGGGTTGATCCGGCCTGGAGCGCTGCGCGTACCAACCCGGTCACATCGATAGTGAGCGGGGCGCTGCCCTTCACATTGCGGAGCAGTGTCGGAGCGGCGGAAGACGCGGCGGCTGCGGTCCGGTCGAAGGCAGTGACCGCGCCATCTCCTTCCGCATCGAGCGCGAGCACCTGCAATGTGCGATCCATGAGCCCGGAATCATTGAGGCTTCGCGTGCCGGGGCTCGTCCCGTCGCTGGTCCAAATTTCGACGTCACCCGCCGGGTTGAGCTCAGTAAAGGCGACGGCCGAGCCATTGGTGGTAAGGTTCAATCTTCCGCTGCGCGGATCGACGCTCTGGAATCCGGCACCGCCATTGTTACTCACGGGCACTGTGGTCGCGGGTGTCCCGTCACTCTTCCAAAGCTCACGGCGTCCGGTTCCGGTATCGACGGTAAAGAAAAGCGTCGTTCCGCGCACAGTCAATTCTTCGGGGTCGCTCGTGCCCGGACCGGCGACAATGTCAGTGAGCCGCTTCAGACTGTTCAGCGCAGTGTCGTAGCTCCAAAGCTCGATTCCGGTCGTGGATTCGCGTGCCGAAAAATAGAGCGTGTTGCCGGCCGCGGTAAGTTGGCCGGGCGCGCTGAGCGGACCGAACGAGGCGTTCACGCCCGCCAATCGCGTTGTCCCGGCGGTGGTGCCATCGCTACGCCAAACTTCGCGCCCATGCGTGCCGTCGTCCGCCGTGAAATAAAGAATGCCATTGAGGTTGACGAGATTCAGCGGGCTCGAACTTCCGATCCCCACGACAATATCGCGCGCGCGAGTTGCCGTGGAGCCGTTGCTTTTCCAGAGTTCCATCCCATTCGTTCCATCGTCGGCGGCGAAGTAAAGCGTGCCACCGACATTGGTAAGATTGGCCGGAATACTGTTAAAACTGGCGATTTGGAAAACGTTTGTCCCATCTGTCCTCCAGAGCGTTGCATTGTTTGTGAAAAATACTGTGCCGTTCACGTTCTTGAGGTTGCCTGCATTGCGGAAACTTCCCACTTGGATGACTGACGTGCCATCTGTCCTGAACAAATCTCCAAAGTTTGTGGTGAAGAACAAGGAACCGTTGGCGTTGGTGAAATTCGCGAGACTGGCGAAACTGCCTGCGCCCGGCACGATCACGGCCTGGCCCGTTGTTGGATCATACTTCCAAAGTGTAACGTTACCGCCGCCGGGATTTTGCGACGCCGAGAAGAACAAGGTGCCATTTACATTCGTGAGATTCTGAGGGTCGAATAACGAGGAAAGACCCGAGGCCCTGACGAGGTTCGTGCCGAGCACGGTTCCGTCGGATTTCCACAGTGTTCCAGTGGCCGGACCGACGAATCGGTCCTGCCCGGAGAAGAAGAGGAGGTTGTTGACATAGGTCAAACCGAAGGCGCTCTGGAACCTCGAGAAAGTCAGGGACGTATCAAGGGTCAGGATCGCTCGTTGGATGGAACTCAGGTCCTGCATTCGATCCAGATAACCGGACAGATCGAACTCTATCACCACTGCGTCATTCGCTTCGGCGCCCAGGCTCAACAGGTTGCTTATTTGAACCTGCCCCAGCGACGAAACCCGTCCATCCTCGCCCCGAAGGAGCGCCGTCCGTGCGCCTTCGAAGGCCGGCGTCAACACAATCTGGTTTCCTGCTTCGCCCGCTCCCAGCGTGGTGAAGCGGTACCATATCTCACGCGTGCCCGGGGGTAACGCGCCCGGCTGCACGAAGGGTTGTCCAGGGTCGCCCTCAACCAGGAAATCTCCACTGCCGGTAATGGTCCGGTTCGTGATGGGTATGGCATTGTCCCGATTGCCGGCGACGCGCGGATCGATTTGTGGCGATCCATAGATGGTCGAGATTGTGCCAACAAGATGCACCAGGGTTGACCCAAAAGCGTTGCTCCCCGGCGCGCCCACCACCAGAT
>QIAL01001062.1 GCA_003225535.1 Acidobacteriota bacterium
CGCCGGCACGCGTGCTCATTTCCTTAAACGTGATCATAAACAATGAATACGTGTGCCCCGCTGAATTCGCGGATTTGCCTTCTGCGGGAGTTGCCTCGATCTTGAAAAGACTCAAGTATGCGTCGGGCTGGAAGAAGAAGTTAAAGGCGTTGATTCCTCGCGGGTTCAAGTACACCGTGCTCTCCGACCTGCTCGAGTTTCTGATATCCAGGACTCCCTTGCTGGATGGCAAGGACGAGCCCCCGCGTTTCATCGAGTTCGGCGGCGGCGGTTTCATCCCCATCGGCAATCACCTGGTCGGGCTCATGGTGACGCGCGCCGGGCTGGCGGACGGCACGACGGTGATCGATATCGGCTCGGGAATCGGGCGGACTGCCGTCGCTCTGAGCAAGCGCTTCGCGAACATACGCTACTTCGGATTCGATGTCGTCCGATTCGGCGTCACGTGGTGTCAAAAGCATTTCGCCGCGGCCCCAAGCTATCGGTTCCAGCACGCCAACATCTTTAATAGCTTCTACAATCCGAGAGGCTCCGAAACGGCGGAGACCTACCAGTTTCCAGTTCCGGGACGCAGCGCCGACTTTGTGTTCGCTACCTCCGTTTTTACCCACATGCCTCGCGTCGAGGTTGCGCACTACTTGAGGGAAACCGCTCGCTGCCTGAAACGAGGCGGGACGGCCTATTTCACCTGCTTCATAGTCGATGCCGAGTCACGCAGACAGATCGAGGCCGGGGTGCCCCTTTTCCGGTTCCGCTATTCGCGGGACGGATCGTTTATCGAGTCGCTCGAAGAACCGGACCTTGCGGTGGCCTATGACAAGGCCGACTTCGAGGCGATGGCGGCGAAGGCGGGTCTGGAGGTCGTTGCGTTCTATCCCGGGTCGTGGCGGGGGATCAGCTATCAGGATTTTCAGGACGCCTACGTGCTTCGGGTCACCGGAGAAATTTGACCGGGCACGAGCTGGGCGCCATCTGCGAATCGGCCTATCACCCGCACGGCGGGGCGACCTACATCCATTATTTTCTCGTCACGCCGATGGCAAATCCGGAGTACTGCGTGCCGCGCCAATTCGCTTCCAGCCGCCAGGTGCGGCCCGGCGACGTGATCGCCACCGAGATCACCGCCCAGTTCTTCGATTATCCGGGGCAGATCGTCACCGAGACGGGCTTCGAGCGGATGCATCGCGCCGAGCGCGGGTTGTTCAGGGTCGGCTGATTGATCTCCGATCTCTTGAGGTATCTAATTGACCTCCGATTGCACAGGAACCATGACCATGAACAAACTGACTGCCCTCGCCTTTGCCGCCGTCGCGGCTTTCGCATCGGGCCCGCCGGCAACCGCGGCCGAGGTCGCCGGAGCCTTCAGCAAGGGCCGCACCAACCTTGTCGCCACCGCCGGCACGGGCTATGGGTTCAACGAGACCTACCTCGTCCTCGGATTGGGCGTGAGCTACTACCTGATCGACGGACTCAATGTCGGCCTGTCCGTCGAATCGTGGACCGGGTCCGATCCCACGCTGTACAAGGTCACGCCTTCGGTACAGTACGTCTTCCAACAGATTCCGCGGCTGAACCCGTACATCGGCGCGTTCTATCGGCGCACGTACATAGATGGCCTGCCGGACATCAACTCCGCCGGCGGACGCGCCGGCGTCTATCTGTCTGCCGGGCGCAACGCCTACGTCGGCCTCGGCGCGGTCTACGAGTCCTACCTCGATTGCAAGAAGACCATCTACAGCTCCTGCAACGAAACCTATCCCGAGGTGAGCTTCGTGATTTCGTTCTAGCCAACTACCGCGCCCACACGGGATAACCTTGCACGGTCCGTATATATTGAGTTAGAGCGCATGAAAACGGCTATCGCGATATTGATGTGCGTCTTTCCGACGTTGGCGTATTCGGAAACATTTGAGGAACGAGTCCGAATAGCAAAGGCCGCGGAAATCGCCGACGCATACAAGCCGTATCAGCAAGTCATGTATCGAGGCATAGGTGATCACTTGGCTCAAACTATGCGTGCCTGTTTCGCCAAAGCCGAAAAACCTCAAACTGACGCATTCGTGCTGGTAGCGGACGTCGCAAATGATGGAAAGGCTCAGTCCATTGAGGTTAAGCCATCCACAAACATCTCGACATGTTTCGCTGCTGGTGTAGGCAACGTATCTTTTCCA
>QIAL01001060.1:0-614 GCA_003225535.1 Acidobacteriota bacterium
GATCCCGGCAGAGCTGCCGCCGGCGGTTCCACTGAAGATGTGATTGGTGAGGGCTGGCACTTTCAGCAGGACGAATATCGAGGCAACAAACGTGATCAGAAGCACCGGGAACCAGCCGATGAGCTGGAGGGTCGAGATGTTGCCGGTCCCCTGCAGGGTGAGCACACCAATAATAAGGTTGCCGATGATGTAGACGACCGCGGCGGCGATGACTTCATAGAACGTATATTGGAGGAAACAGCGCAGCCAGCCCCAGAAGAGCCATTCGAGCTTTGGCACGATGAAGAACGGAACAAAGATGGGGCCAACGAGCACACAGACGGCCGTCGCGATGAATCCGTATGCGATGACAACAATCGAAATGGCCTGAGTCGCAGCGAGAAGAATAATGACGACCACGTAGATGGCCATACCCAGGAAGTCCGCGACGCCGGGAGCGTCGATGCGGGCTTCGAAATCTCCGATGCGGTCCACGATGGTTTGCAGCTCGGTTTGATTGATCTTGTTTGCGAGGAACTGGGCTTCGTCGGTGATGAGGTTGTGGAAGCTGACGCCGATGCCGGGGATGGGCGTGCTGTAGTAATTGACCATGGCGAAGCCGAAGGCGATGGTAA
>QIAL01001060.1:799-1786 GCA_003225535.1 Acidobacteriota bacterium
GCGGAAGTTCTCTAAGGAATTGGTCAGAGTGCCAGTTACCTGATTCAGGTTCGCGCTAAGGCTGGTCTGCCGGCTTATTTCGGCGTTGATGGAGTTGGTGGTCATTTCACGCTGCTGCTTGCCGGAGATGGTCTGCTGCTCGAGGAGCGAAGCGAGCAGCTTGTTCGAATCCTGAATCGAGCGGAGAGTGAGCACATTTGTCGCGTTGATCTTGTTCAGGACCGCGACTTCGGAGTTCAGGCTTTGCTCATCGGACAGGGAATCCTGTTCGAGGTTGTTCATGCGGGCTTCGAGCGCAGCGGCGTTGGCGCGGATCGCCCCTATCGTGGAAAGCGCGTTCATGTTCGCGCCGTCCGCCAGTTCGACGGAGGCGTACTGTGATTTCACGCGAGCTTGTTCGTAGTCCGGCATTCCGTTGAGCGCCGCCTGGTTATAAAGCCCAAGGCGCGTCGTAGCGCGCATGTAGCCGTTAATGGTGTTGAGGTCGGCGTTGACGCCTCCGAGCCAGCCCGACGTGTTGCCGTAGGTGTTGGTGGCGGTGACGTTTCGCCAGTTCGAGAACTGCGCGCGATACCGCGCCGGCATGTTGTGCAGGTTGCGCGACATCTGGAGCGCCAGGTTATAGGCGGTGACGACCTGGGTGTAAGTCTTCTGAAGCTGCACGAGATGCTGCTGCAGCTGGTAGTAGCGGAGCAAAGCGTTGTGGTAGTTCGTCGGGTCATAGACGATCCCGCTGCCAAACTGGGCGGAGGCGGTGCCGACGCAAAGAACGGTGACAAGCAAAACGGCCAGTGTTTTTTTTCTCACGGACTTTCCTTTCTTTCCTCAGAGATTTGGAGGCATGGTGTGATTCGTGTAGTCGGGGAGCGCGAGGTCGCCCGACAGATAGACTTTGACCCGGTGCCCCTCGCGGATCGTGATGGTCGGAAGAACGTTCAGGAATTTGTCGAGGATTTGCGCCGAGGATTGCGCGGTGCTCTGCGCGAA
>QIAL01001064.1 GCA_003225535.1 Acidobacteriota bacterium
AGAACGCGAACCACACGAAAAGGCATCGGAAAAGAGCGTTTCCCTTTGTTGCTCACTTTCGCGTGACCGCGATTCCGTGCTGACTCATCCTGCTCGCCCATTGTT
Organism: Acidobacteriota bacterium; assembly: GCA_003225535.1. Taxonomy (GTDB): domain Bacteria; phylum Acidobacteriota; class Terriglobia; order Terriglobales; family Acidobacteriaceae; genus Sulfotelmatobacter. Next base: position 106 of record QIAL01001064.1, read on the forward strand.
CTGCTTCGGCGTATTTCGCGTGTTTCGCGGTTTGAACTGAATATCTGCTCCCCAAATCCAACTGCACACTCACGTCCAATTTTTCCCTGCCCATGAACCTGCTGCGGGTCGCAGACCCGCGGTCCGGAGCGCGCCTCTGTGAGGCGCAGCGGTTCATGGTCCCAATGCGCGTCCAGAGTTGGAAGCCCGCCCTATGTGCCTTTCCAGCCCCCTGAAGTCAATGTCCCGAATGTGATTAAAGATGTCCCAAGGTGGGATAGATGGAGTCCTGGTTTTTATGCAAGATGGGCATCGTGCGAGCTCAGTTTCCCGAGAGCAGACCATTCGCGTGAAGGAAGGTTGTGGATTGGACGTCGATCCAGAACTCGCCTTGCACACGGTCAGGAACTGAGGAAAGCGCAGCAACCAAACAACAAACAATGGTCGGTTTAATAAAACTATGAAAAGAATAAAAACATTCACCGGGCTGATAGCCCTGCTGTGCGGCTTGGCCAGTACGAGCCAGGCGACGTTCCTGTCGCCGGGTACGGCGGTCGCCTTTACCGGAACTCCGGGGCTTGATTCCCAGACCTCCGGTGGGGCAGTCATTGCTTCTCTTGTCGGTGTTCCGTACGCCAACGGTGCCTTAAGTGGAACCGTTGATTCATTTGTAGTCTCGGGTGATCCTTCCAATCCTGTTCTTTTGGGGGGGCTCAGCTTCTACTACGTAATCCACAATAGCGGCGCTTCCGAAGTGAGCCGTTTCGCGGTCAACGGCTTCAATGGAGTGGATGTGGTACCGGGGGTGGATGTCAAAGTGATCCCAGTTTTAGGTGGAACCAGCCCGAACGTTGCCACCAGATCATTAGGGTTGGGGGATTTGGGGAGGACTGTTGGTTTTAACTTCACTCCGCCTCCGATAGGATATGGCAATCTCCCTGGAAGCGGCGGCCTTAGTTACACAATGGTCGTGCACACATCAGCGCTTAAATACGCGTCGAGCCTGGCCAGCATCGTTGACGGTGGCGCTTCTGCCAACGTCAGCGTCTTGGCGGTTCCCGAGCCGACGACAATGATCGCCGGCGCAATGCTGCTGCTTCCCTTCCTTCTTTCGCGTGGTCGGTGTATTTCGCGGTCAAACTCGTCAGAGTCGCGCGTGTTCCGCGTTTCAAAGCTAGTAAGGCCGATCCCTGTCGATCGGCGTTGGTCCACTTTCTCCCCTTGCGACCCCGACAGGCGAGACGCACTGTCCTACTTTGGTTACGGCTCCGCCGCCTGGTCCGAGTTCCATGATTCGGAAGTTTAAACCGCGAAACACGCCAACCACGCGAAAAGAAAAGGAGGGGAACCACAGATGGACACGGATGAACACAGATAGTATGTACCTGAAGAAAGCAACGACTTGAGACACGAATTTCACTGATTGGCACGGATTGAATCAGCGGGGATTGGAAACCACGGATGGACACGGATGAACACAGATAGCACAGCTTCGGCAGGTCAAAAAAAAGCCGACCAAATGGCCGGCTTCTCATTACAGAGTACCTGTCGTGAGTCTCGCGAATCGGATCAGATGAACAAATTTTATCGTCCTTGTTCTCCTCCTCAACAGTCAGGGATCAACCTGGATTCGGAAGTTCAAACCGCGAAATACGCCAACCACGCGAAAAGAAAAGGAGAG
>QIAL01001063.1 GCA_003225535.1 Acidobacteriota bacterium
CGAACAACACCAGTCGCAGCATTTGTGAGCTCGTGAAAGGATTAGCCGCCAGGCTGCGCGCTAATATTTTTTGCTGAACTTCTTGTGCGACTCACCCTGTGCAGACACAGCTCCAGTCTCGGGAGCCGGCGCCGCGGACGTTGCCTGAGAAGATTCACCCGATTGTGTCGCGGCTGCCGGAGATTCAGTCTTCGGCGCCGCAGCTTCGCCCTTCGGACCCTCGGTTGGTTTCTGGATGCTCGGCCCGTGCTCGACCGCTTCCACAAATGCCATTCGGACTGCCGTCAAACTCTGGTTCAGCAACGCGGCTTCGCGCGCGTCCAAATTGCCGCGCGTCTTGACGGCGAGCATTTCCAATTGGTCGATCAACATCCTGGCCGTGTGGAGGTCCTCGACCATTTCCCCGGTTTGCGGGTTCGGTGTGCGGCCCAGAAAAATCAGCGCCATGTTCGTTTGCTGCACGATCATGCTGGCGAAAAGTGCCGAAGCCTTCTGCGGGTCGATGCTCGAATCGCTCACTGCGCCTCCCCTTTTTCACACGCTTGTCGAGTGCCACCGTTTCCAGGATGGTCTGCCGCTCCAGATGGTCTGGTAATAGCGCGCACGACACCAGATCCGCGACCTGTTCGGCGTCAGGCAGACTTTCGAGGTAATCAAGCACATCTTTGGCAGAGAATTTGGGCGGCTCGGACGTCAACTTCACCTTCTGATCGCCGCTTTTCTTCAGGACCGGAAACGGAAATGGGCACGGCCCAACGTCCATCCGGTGCCGGACCAATTCATGCACCTTCGCCAGCAGCGCATCAATCACCACGCTGTCCGTATTGTCCGGCTGGAGGGGCCGGATATTGTGGATCCGGTAAGGCTTGTATTGCACCGTCTCGCGCAGTTCCACGCGCGTAATCCCTTGCAGGATCAGGTGCGAAGTGCCGTCCTGATGATCCACCGAAACCCGGATCAAGCCCAGGCCTGCCACCATGCAAGGCGTTTCGCGGCTGCGCCCCGGCTTTTGCATGGCCACCGAAAACATTCGCTCGGTTTTGAGCGTGTCAGCCAGCATCTTGCGATAGCGCGGCTCGAAAATATAAAGCGGGAGCAACGATTGTGGGAAAAGGGTCGCGTCACGCAAGGTCATCACCGGCACTTGTGATGGTATTTCCATGCACCTAATTTAGACGAGGCTGGCCCTTATTCAAGATGTAGCGCTTGCCAACCGGCACTTTCCAGCGCATGGTAACCGCTCTATGAAAGCAGCTCTTGTTTTGCTGGTTGTGTGCGCCGTTGCTTTGGGCGCCGCTTTGCTCGTTGTCCATAACAAACGGGTCCAGACCGAAAAGGTCAGGGTCGAGACCGCCGAGAACCTTACCAACACTTTGCAGAAACTCGAGACCACCCGCCAGAAACTCGACGAGGAGGAGCAGGTCGCTAATAAACTCGAGGCTAACCTTTCCGAGCGCAGCAAGGAACTTGCGTCCGTCTCAAATAATTACGTCAAAATCTCCGCCGAGCTGGCCAAGACCCAGAAAGATATGCAGGCCGCCGCCGAAGCCGCCCGCGCGG
>QIAL01000413.1:0-7251 GCA_003225535.1 Acidobacteriota bacterium
CTCGCAGCGTACGGCACGACATGCAGCGTGACTTTTCAATCGCGAAATCGCCCGATCACACAATCGCTCAATTTCTATGAAATTCTCGGACGAATTCGAAGCGCGGTTTGCGGAGATGGTGCCGCATTACCCGACCAAACGGTCGGCACTTGTGCCCACTTTGCTGTATGCGCAGGATGAGGTCGGGCATCTGTCTGACGAAGTCATCGCGGAGATCGCTTCGCGGCTCGATCTGACGGAACTCGAAGTGCGGAATGTGATCAGCTATTACTCGATGCTGACCACCAAACCACGCGGGAAGTTCAACGTGCAGGTATGCACGAACATCAGCTGCATGGTGCGTGGCGGCGAAGAGATTCTGCATCACTGTGCGAAGAAGCTGGGTGTCGGACACAAGCAGACGACACCTGACGGGTTATTTACGCTGGAAGAAGTGGAGTGCATCGGCGCGTGCAGCTGGGCTCCGGCGGCGCAAGTGAATTACGACTTTCACGAGAACCTGACGACAGAGAAGATGGATCAGATTCTCGACGGGTATCAGAAGAAGGGAACGCAGTAAGAAAGATTGAGTAATTGTGTAATTTGGTAATTGAGAAATTGAAAACCGGCCCCCGAAGTTGGCCGATGGTTTTTTGCGATTACTCAATTACAAAATTGCCCAATTTTCCAATTGTCCAATGGCTGACTTGGTTTCACATCCCGACGAGGTAAAGGTCGTCTCCCTGCGGTTTGGCATGGGTGCCACCAGTATCGACCGCTATCTCGAACTGGACGGCTATAAAGCCGTGCAGAAGGCGCTGGCCATGGAGCCGGACGCCATTGTGAACGAGGTAAAGAATTCGGGGCTGCGCGGGCGCGGTGGGGCGGGATTCTCGACCGGGATGAAGTGGTCGTTTGTGCCCAAGCAATCGGCCAAACCGAAGTACGTTTTGTGCAATGGGGATGAGAGCGAACCTGGGACCTGCAAGGATCGCCTGATTTTTGAGCATGATCCGCATTCGGTGATCGAGGGCGTGATGATCGCCGGGCTGGCCGTGGGCGCTAAGAGCGGCTACATATACATTCGCGGCGAATACCGGTATCTGTCGAACATCATGCAGAAGGCGATCAAAGACGTCTATGCCAAAGGATTTGCCGGGAAGAACATCTTCGGCAGCGGCAAGGATTTTGACGTTTACTGGCATGGCGGCGCGGGGGCTTACGAGGTCGGCGAGGAATCCGCTTTGATGGAGTCGCTCGAGGGCAAGCGTGGAGTGCCTCGGATTCGGCCTCCCTTCCCTGCTGTGGTGGGGCTGTGGGGCGGACCGACGGTCATTAATAATGCCGAGACGCTGGCGAATGTCCCGCACATTATTCTTGGCGGCTCGGACTGGTACGCGAAACTGGGGACGCCGAAGAACGGCGGGACGCGGCTGTTCTGTTTGAGTGGGAACATCGCCAAGCCCGGCGTCTACGAATTGCCGATGGGCTACAACCTCAAGAAGATGATTTATGACGTTGGCGGCGGGATTCCGAATGGACGGCAATTGAAGGCGGTTGTACCTGGCGGATCGTCGTGCCCGTGCCTTACGGCGGACGAAGTCGACGTGGCTATGGACTTTGATTCGGTCGCGAAGGCTGGATCGATGCTGGGATCGGGCGGCGTGGTTGTCATTGATGACGCGCAGTGCATCGTTAAATTCGCGCTGCGGACCATGAAGTTTTATCAGCATGAAAGCTGCGGGTGGTGCATCCCCTGCCGCGAAGGGACGGACTGGCTGAAGAAGACTTTGGTCCGGTTCCATGCTGGCGGCGGTCTGAAGAAGGACATCGACAACATGCAGTACCTGGCGGAGAACATGCTGGGACGGACATTCTGCCCGCTGGGCGATGCGGCAGCAATGCCGACGATCGCATTCGTAAAGAAGTTCCGCAGAGAGTTCGAAGAGCACTTGGAAGGCAGGCCGTGCCCTTACGAGAAGGAAGGCGTGGTCGAGCAACTTCCGGTGCACGCGTAGCGCCGGCGTCTCGCCGGCCAATTTGCGGGCGAATGCCCGCAGGGTTTCGTGATGATGGCAGGGTGCGAGCGCGAGACGCGCTCGCCACAGCCGGCGGGACGCCGGCGCTACTGATATGGCTGATGTGAATCTTACAGTTGACGGCAAGAAAGTAACCGCCCCGGCGGGCACGCTCCTCATTGAGGCTTGCAAGAGCGTGGGCATCGAAGTGCCCTCCTTTTGTTATTACCCGAACCTCTCTTTGCAAGGCGCTTGCCGGATGTGCCTGGTGAAGATCGAGAAGATGCCCAAGCTGCAGACCGCCTGCACCACGCTGATCAGCGAGGGCATGGCGGTGACCACCGAGAGCGAAGAGATCAAGCAGGCGCGCAAGTCGATGCTGGAAATGCTGCTCGGGAACCATCCGCTGGATTGTCCGGTTTGCGATGCCGGCGGCGAGTGCGAACTGCAGGACATGACGTTCGCGTACGGCGCCGCCGAATCGAAATTCATGGAGGCGAAGAACCACAAGGATGCTATCGCTGCGTGCGCGTGTGCGGCGAGGGCATGGACGTTTGGGCGCTGGGCGTGCAGAACCGCGGCGTAAGTTCGTTGATTGCTCCTAATAAAGAAGATCACCTTGAATGCGAAGAGTGCGGGATGTGCATCGACATATGCCCGGTGGGTGCGCTCACTTCGGGAGCATATCGGTACAAGACGCGTCCGTGGGAAATGAAGCACGTCGGAACCGTGTGCACACATTGCGGCGATGGATGCAAGACGACGCTGGGCGTGCGGCGCTCCGATACCGGATCGGAAATTGTCCGGGGCGATAACCGCGACAAGAGCGGGACGAACGGGGACTTCCTCTGCATCAAGGGACGGTATGGCTTCGACTTCGCGAATCACGAAGAACGGCTGTCGCAGCCGCTGATCCGGAAGAACGGGAAGCTGACTCCGGCAAGCTGGGAAGATGCGTTTGAATTAGTCGGGAAGAAGTTTGCGGAAGTGCGGGATAAGGACGGTGGGGCTGCGATCGGCGTCATCGGTTCGAATCGCACTACGAACGAAGAAGCTTACCTGCTCTCGAAGTTCGCTCGCACGGTGCTGAAGACGAATAACGTGGACCACCATCGGACGGCAGACTTCTCGGCCTTCGCGGCGGCGATGCGCGGCAAGGAGAACGCCACGGCCAGTATGGCAGACATCTTCAGCGCCTCTACGATTCTGCTAATTGGCAACGATCCGACGGAGCAGCACCCGCTGCTGGCTTGGCAGATTCGCAACAACGTTCGGCTGCACCGGGCGAAGCTGTATGTAATCAATGCGGAATCGATTAAGCTCCGGCGTCAGGCGACGAGCTTTACGCAGATTCCCGCAGGAACGGAAGGTAAGGTCGCTGCTTTTCTCGCTGGGGATGACGGGGCGGCAGATGGCCTTGGGAACACGAAGGACGCGTGGAACGCGCTGCGCGACAAGATCCGCGGCGAGCAGAATATCGTCATTATTTTTGGGTCGGAGAGTCGCGGGAAGGACATCGCCAGCCTGGTTTCGTTCGGCTCCGGCATTCCAGGCGCGAAATTCGTCTGCCTGGGAGATTACGCAAACTCACGCGGTGCGGCGGATATGGGTCTCTACCCGGATCTGCTCCCCGGCTATCATCCTGCGAACGCGGCTAGCCATTTCCGCGAGGAATGGGCGGAGATTCCGCAACAGGCCGGACTTGATTTGCCGGGCATGGTCGACGCAGCCAAGGCGGGCAAGCTGAAAGCGCTTTATGTGGTGGGATCGAACCCGGTCGGCCGCCTCGACATCGACCCATTTGCTTTTTCCAAGGGTTTCGTCGTGGTGCAGGACATGTTCCTCACCGAAACTGCCGCGATCGCTGACGTCGTTCTACCTGCCGCCAATGCTTATGAAAAATCAGGCAGTATGACCAACACCTGCGGCGACGTCCAATTGGTGAAGAAGGCTGGAGAACTTTCCGGCACGAAGCCCGATTTCGAGATGATCGTGCGCATCGCCGATGCGATGGGGGCGGACATCCGCAAACTCATCCCGTTCGGCGGCGGTGTGCGCGCGGATATGGGGCAATCGCGCGGAGCGCAATCGGGCGAAGCCGATCGCCATGCGGTGTGGCTTGAGAATCAGGGACTGGAGCCGAAGTTGAGCCCGCTCGATCCGATGGCGATTCTCGATGAGATTCAGCGCCTGGTGCCGGGATACGGCGCTTCTCGCGCGAACCTTCTGGCGGGCAACAGCGAGCATACATCGCTGGCGAATAGCGGCACGGGCGTGGTGCACAAATTGGAGTCCATTCAGCCCGCACACGATACTCTGTTCACTTCGGGCACGCTGGGACGTTATTCGCGCGCGCTGAGGTCTGTTTTGGAGAGTCACGAAGTGAAGCCCGCAGAAGTCGCGGCAGACTGATCTAGCTGTGAGCGATGAGCAGTGAGCTGTGAGCAATGCGCTGATCGGCGTTGTGTTCCACAACTGATTCGGGAGAGGACGTGGGGCGGTGCCAATCTGGATTTACGTTGTAGCGGCCGTGATCAAATCGGCTATCGTGTTGCTGGTTCTGCTCACTGCTGTCGCCTACACGGTGTGGCTTGAACGCAAGGTTGTCGGCCACATGCAGAATCGCTGGGGTCCCACGCGCGTGGGACCGTTTGGACTACTGCAACCGGCGGCCGATGGCATCAAGTTTCTGTTTAAGGAAGACCTCACACCGCCGCATGTGTACAAGCCGCTTTTCCTGGCGGCGCCGCTGATTGCCGTGATCTTTGCACTGACGTCGATCGCGGTGATCCCGTTCGGCAACGCGATCACACTCTTCGGTTACAGTTTTCCTCTGCAGATCACCGACGTGAATATAGGCCTGCTGGTGATTCTGGGCGTCACGTCCATCGGTGTGTACGGGGTCGCGCTCGCCGGGTGGTCCTCAAACAATAAGTATTCCCTTCTTGGCGGGCTGCGGGCCAGCGCGCAGATGGTCAGCTACGAGATTTCGCTCGGCCTGTCGCTGGTCGGGGTACTGATCCTGTCGGGCAGTTTCAGCCTTCGCGAGATTGTGGATGTGCAGGGTGGAACTTTCTTGGGATTCATTCCACGGTGGAATATTTTCCTTCAGCCCGTTGCCTTCTTCTGTTACTTGATGGCTGCATATGCGGAGACCAACCGCATCCCGTTCGATTTGCCTGAGGCCGAAACCGAACTTGTGGCCGGGTATCACACCGAATACAGCGCGATGAAGTTTGCCATGTTCTTCATGGCCGAGTACGCGAACATGATCACGGTGGCCTGCCTAGCGACGCTTTTGTTTCTAGGCGGATGGCATGGGCCGATTGGCGGACCGCCAATTGTGCAGGCGATTCTTCCCGTGTTCTGGTTCTGCGCGAAAGTTTTCGCATTTCTATTTCTGTACATTTGGGTGCGCGGGACGTTGCCGCGCTTCCGCTATGACCAACTGATGGCATTTGGCTGGAAGTTCCTGCTGCCGCTCGCGATGGCGAATCTGATCGTCACCGCGATCGTCGTGGTGGTGAAGTAGCAGAGGTCAGGATCTAGGGTTCAGGGGTCAGGCATCAGAACCCCAGCATTCAAACTGTCCCCTAATCCCTAGGCTCTGACCCCTAAGTACTGAGTTTCAATGATAAGCGTTCATCTAATACTGTTTCTTGCTTTCGGAGCTGTCTGCGTGGCGGGTGCGGTGAATCTGCTTGTGCAGCGGCATCCGATCAATAGCGCGCTGTCGCTGATTGCGGTGATGGCGGCGCTGGCGGGAGAGTATCTGCTGCTGGGCGCGGAATTTGTGGCCGCGCTGCAGGTCATCGTTTACGCCGGAGCGATCATGGTGCTGTTCGTATTCGTCATCATGCTACTGAATGCCGGAGTCGAAGATCGCACGCAGGGCAGCCGGGTAGCGATCGTTTTCGGGATCCCGGGAATGCTGATCGGGAGCGTGCTGGTGGCTTGGGTCGTGCTGCGGCATTCGGGAACTGGAGACGTTGAAATCGGCGCTTTGCCTGGACCTCCAAAAACGATCGGGGACATGCTGTTTCATGAGTTTCTCCTGCCCTTTGAAATCACTTCAATCTTGATATTGGTCGCCATCATGGGCGCAGTGGTGTTAGCCAGCAAGCCTCCATCGTCTCCGGCGGAGGCGCCGACACAGAAGGTGAAAGACTAATGGTTCCGCTTTCCTACTATCTGGTGCTCAGTGGAATCCTGTTCGCATGCGGCGTCACGGGATTCCTGATCAAGCGCAACATCATCGCCATCTTCATGTCGATCGAGTTGATGCTCAACGGAGTGAATCTTTCGTTCGTGGCATTTGCGGCGCACTGGCATGTACTCGCGGGTCAGATTTTCGTCTTCTTTGTGATGGTGGTGGCCGCCGCCGAAGCGGCCGTGGGACTGGCAATCATCATTGCCGTGTACCGAACGCGCGAGACACTGAACGTGGACCAGGTGAACCTGCTCAAACTATGACGCAGAATCCTTATCTCTGGCTGATTCCGACGCTGCCGCTGGCGGGAGCGGCGATCAACGGATTTTTCGGCCGCAGGTCGTCCAAGAAGGCTGTCACTACGGTCGCGCTGACTTTCCCCGCTCTGAGCTTCCTTACGTTTTCAATTTGGCGCACTGGATTCGCTCCGGTAGCTTCGGGCTTCCCAACTATTTCACCGCCGATTTTGCGTTTTATCTCGATCAACTCTCGCTGGTGATGTTGCTGGTGGTGACCGGAGTCGGATTCCTGATTCACATCTACTCCGTCGGCTACATGTCGGATGATCCCAGCTATTACAGGTTCTTCAGCTATCTGAATCTGTTCATGTTTTTCATGCTCACCCTGATCCTGGCTGATAACTATCTGATGATGTTTGTCGGGTGGGAGGGCGTGGGACTGGCGTCGTATCTGTTGATCGGATTCTGGTTCACGAAGGATTCGGCGGCATCGGCGGGCAAGAAAGCATTCATCGTCAACCGGATCGGCGACTTTGGATTTCTGATTGGACTGTTCCTGATCATTCAGCATTTCGGGTCGCTGAACTTCACCGACGTGTTCGCGAAAGTGCAACCGCTGGCGGCGGAGACATCAGGCGCGGGACTTCTCACCGCGATCGGAATTCTGCTGATGATCGGGGCTTGCGGCAAGTCCGCCCAGATTCCTCTTTACGTCTGGCTCCCGGACGCCATGGAAGGTCCGACTCCAGTTTCAGCGCTGATTCATCCCGCGACCATGGTGACTGCGGGTGTATACATGGTGGCG
>QIAL01000413.1:7316-16494 GCA_003225535.1 Acidobacteriota bacterium
ATCAAGAAGGTTCTTGCCTACTCCACAGTTTCGCAACTTGGCTATATGTTCCTGGCTTGCGGCGCGGGGGCGTTTTCGGCCGGCATCTTCCATCTGATGACTCACGCGTTCTTCAAGGGCCTGCTGTTCCTCGGAGCGGGATCGGTGATTCACGCGGTGGGCGGTGAGCAGGACATGCGCAAGATGGGCGGACTGAAAACCTACATCCCGATCACCTTTACGACGATGCTGATCGCCACCCTCGCAATCTCTGGAATCCCGCCACTGGCGGGCTTTTGGAGCAAGGATGAAATCCTGTGGAAAGCGTACCAGGCGAGTTGGGCGTACTGGCTTATTGGAGCCATCACAGCGCTCATCACGTCGTTCTATATGTTCCGCCTACTGTTCATGACGTTTTGGGGAGACTATAAAGGCATTCAAGTGGACGATCATGGACACGCTCACACGGCCCCTGGGCATGAGGGACACGGCCATGGCGAACCACATGAAAGTCCCATGGTCATGCTGGTCCCGCTGATCATCCTCGCGGTGCTGTCAGCGGTCGGGGGTTTCGTCGGCATTCACCACGGTTTCGAACACTTCCTCGAACCCGTATTCGGCTCGGAATTTCCAAAGACCATCACCGAAGGTTCTGGCAATACGGAATGGCTCCTCATGGGGATCTCCGTACTCTTTGCCTTTACGGGACTGGTCCTTGCGTATGTTCTCTACGTCAGCAAGCCGTACCTGCCCGACAAAATTGCTGCCTCGCTAAACGGCTTTTACGATGTGGTGCTGCACAAGTATTACGTCGATGAGATTTACGCGAAGATCTTCGTTAAACCACTGGTGGATGGCTCGACCAGGATCCTCTGGCAGGGAGTCGATCGCAAGGTCATCGACGAGACGAAGTTCGACAAATGCAGTCCGGCAATGTGCGGTCGTATGCTGGCTGGATTGCTTCCGGTGCGGCGGTCGTGATCGCGTACATGATCTGGTGGGGGATGCGATGAACACCGACACGCTGAGCCCCTACATTTTGACGCTGGTCACGTTCGTGCCGCTCGGCGGAGCGCTACTGCTGACGGTTCTTCCGCGGCGCGATCGCGATATTCGCGTGATCGCTTTCCTGGTGTCGCTGATTACGTTCGGTCTGTCGCTGCACTTGCCGGTATATTTCCATCGGGCAATCGGCGGATTTCAATTCGAGATCGACAAGTCCTGGATTTCGACGCCGAACATTCACTATCACATGGCGATTGACGGGATTTCGCTGTGGCTGGTGGTGTTGACTACGTTCCTCACGCCGCTCTGCGTCCTGATCTCGTGGAAGACGGTGCACGAGCGGGTGAAGGAGTTCTTCATCCTTCTGCTGATCCTCGAGACCGCTCTGATCGGGGTCTTTACGTCTCTCGATCTGTTCCTCTTCTACTTCTTCTGGGAAGCTACGCTGATTCCGATGGCACTGCTGATCGGCGTGTTCGGGCATGAGCGCAAGGTGTACGCCGCGGTGAAGTTCTTCATGTACACGATGATCGCGTCGGTGTTCATGCTGGCGGCGATCCTTTGGCTGTACGCTCACACCGGCAGCTTCGATTTCGTCGTCATTCGTGACCTGATCGCCCGGGGTCAAGTATCGAACTTCCCGGCCGCTGCGCAGTGGCTATTCCTGGGTTTCTTCGTTGCATTCGCGGTGAAGGTTCCGTTGTTTCCGTTCCACACCTGGCTGCCGGATGCGCACGTGGAAGCGCCGACGGCCGGGTCTGTGCTGCTGGCTGGCGTTTTGCTGAAGATGGGCACGTACGGAATGCTGCGCTTCAATCTTGGGCTATTCCCGGAGCAAGCGCGAAAGAATGCTTCCTGGATTATGGCGCTGGCGCTGATCGGCATCATCTATGGCGCGTTGGTCGCCATGGTGCAGCCGAACATGAAGAAGCTGATCGCTTACTCTTCGGTCAGCCATCTGGGCTTTGTGGTGCTGGGGATCTTCAGCTTCACGCAGTCGGGACTGAATGGCGCAATGTTCGTAATGCTGGCTCATGGCATCTCGACGGGCGGGCTGTTCATGCTGGCGGGAATCCTCCACGAGCGCCGGCATACGTATGAGATCTCGGAGTTCGGCGGCTTGGCGACTCCCATGCCGGTTTACGCGATCTCTTATCTTTTTATTGTGCTGGCATCGGTAGGACTGCCTCTGCTCAACGGATTCGTGGGTGAGTTCCTGGTGCTGAACGGCGCGTTTCAGGCTAGGCCGATTTACGGAATTCTGGGCGCCACTGGTGTGATCTGGAGCGCGTGCTACCTGCTGTGGATGTTCCAGCGGGTTTTTTATGGCAAGGTGACGCATCCCCTGAATAATGGACTGGCCGACATGCTTGGTTTTGAGAAGGCCGCAGTGTGGCCTTGCGCCGTGGCCGCCCTGCTGATGGGTGTCGCGCCGATTCTCTGGCTGGGCGCTATCGATCCGGCTGTGCAGGCGACGCTGAATGCATTTCCACAGATAGTCAGCAAGGTGGTTGGCCAATGATGCCGCTGGCTCAAATTCAGGCCATTCCGCAGGGCGCGGATTACATACGGATTCTGCCGGAACTGATCCTGTCCATCTTCGGGATTGTGATTATGGTCCTCGATCCTCTGGTGGATGAGGAAAAGAGCCAGAAGACGCTTGGGCTCATTGGATTCATTGGAACTCTGGCCGGGCTAGCGTCCACCTGGTACATGGCAGAGTTCCCGGGACTGGCGTTCTCAAACACGATCCGGGTTGACGGCTTCAGTGTCTTCTTTAACTTTCTCGTGATCGCGATTGCCGCCGTCGTGATCTTGAGTTCGTTCGAATATCTGGCGGTGCAGAGGATTCGGGCGGGTGAGTATTACGCGCTGATCCTGTTCAGTGTGGTGGGTATGTCGGTGATGTCCTCGGCCGTCGAATTGGTGCTGATCTTCATCGGGCTGGAAATCTCTTCGATTTCCACATACATTCTCGCTGGATTCCGCCGGAATGAAGCATCCAGCGCCGAATCGTCGTTGAAATATTTCCTGCTGGGATCATTCGCGACCGCATTTTTCCTGTATGGCGTGGCCCTTATGTTCGGCGCTACGGGATCGACCAACATCGACATCATCAGCCAACGGCTGCTAGCCAGTCGGCCGGAGATGCTGGTGTACACCTCGATGGCGCTGATGTTCGTTGGGCTGGGATTTAAGGTTGCCGCGGCACCATTCCACGTCTGGACGCCCGACGTGTACGAGGGTGCGCCGGCTCCGGTAGTGGGCTTTATGTCGACGGCGCCGAAAGCGGCCGCATTCGCCGTTCTGTTGCGTGTTGTGTTTTCCATCAACGTCCCCGGGCGCTTCTGGTTCCTGTGGGTAGCGGCGGCCTTGTCGATGACGTTGGGTAATATCGGCGCGCTGGTTCAGAACAACGTGAAGCGCCTTCTGGCCTATTCCTCGATCGCACATGCCGGATACTTGCTGGTGGCATTCGCCATGACTACCCCGGACACTTCCCTGAACGGCATCTCAGCCGCCATGTTCTACACTGCGGCGTACGCGGCCATGAATGTGGGCGCGTTCGCTGTTGTCAGCCATCTGGCAAACGCTGGCGAGCGGTATGTCAATCTGGAGGACTATGAGGGCCTGGGCCGCACTTCCCCGCTGCTGGCGGCAACACTCACCGTATTCCTGCTCTCGTTGATTGGAATCCCGATGACGGGTGGATTCTTCGCGAAGTTCTACGTTTTCAGCGCAGCGTTGCGGGCTAATCTGATCTGGCTCACGATTATCGGTGTACTCAACAGCGCCATCGGAGCTTACTACTATCTAAGGATTATCGTCGCCATGTACATGCGCGAGTCTCGGAAGGAAGTGCCGGTGGGCCCCATATCGCTGGGTCTCGGGCTGGCGCTGGCCATCAGTTTTGTGGCGACGCTTTATCTGGGAATCCTTCCCAACCGGGTATTGCAGATTTCCCAGCACTCCGCCCATGAACTCGTCCAGGCTGCGCCGGGCGCGGCCGGAGTTGCACAGAACCCGCGTCCGATTGGCAGTACAAACTAACGGGCTTTCTTTTCGCGGTATGCAAACTGTATTTGACAAGCGGCTTGTACCGCGTGCATCATGGTCAGCACAGTTCCCAGGTCAGTCCCTAGTTCTCCAGAGGGAGGCCGCCATTTAGCCGTGGAGGAGAGCCAATGTTCAACGTGATTAGCAGGCTGTGGTCCGAGGAGTCCGGGCAAGACATCGCCGAATACGCGGTCATGCTGGCCGTGATTCTGGTTCTGGTGGTCGGTACCGTGCGCCTGATCGGTTCGAACGCCAATAACGCATTCTCGAGCGTGGCTAGTTCGCTGCAGTAGAAGGGGCATCAGAAGTAGGTGGGAGTTTCAAAGATTAGGATTGCAATGACACGATTTACTCCAAGCCGCCGATTTGCCGCGTATTACCGATTTATTCGGTTTGCGGCTGCGGGGCAGCTTGGGGTGTGGACGGAGCACTGACGACCTTCCAAACGAACCGAGCTTAACCTCAAGCCGCGATCCAGGATCGCGGCTTTAGTTTTTTGCGCCGGAATACCAAACAAGGAGAACCAACCCATGATTGTGAATATGTCGGAGAAAGCTACGGAGCAGGAAATCAATCACGTCATCGAGCGGATCCGCGAGGCCGGGTATCAACCCCACGTCACGCGCGGCACGGAGCGCACCATTGTCGCGGCGGTTGGGAGCGGACGCCGGCATGAGATTGAAGCCTTGCAGGTTGCCCCCGGCGTCGACAATGTCATGGCGATCGCGCAGCCTTTCAAGCTGGTCAGCCGGCAGGTGAAGCCCGAGCGCTCCATCGTCAAGATCAACGGCGTTTCGATCGGCGGACCTGATGTGGTGGTGATTGCCGGTCCGTGCTCGGTGGAATCCCGCGAGCAGTTACTTGATACCGCGCATGCGGTCAAGCAGGCGGGAGCGTCGATGCTGCGCGGTGGCGCCTACAAGCCGCGGACTTCGCCCTACGATTTCCAGGGACTCGGAATCGAGGCACTGAAGATCCTGCGCCAGGCAAAAGAAGAGACCGGCCTGCCGGTCGTCACCGAGGTCATGAGCACCGAGGACATCGATATCATCTGCGAGCACGTCGACATGCTGCAGGTGGGAGCACGCAATATGCAGAACTTCGCCCTATTAAGGCGTTTGGCAACGGTCAACAAACCGATCCTGTTGAAGCGCGGGCCTTCCGCCACAGTCAAAGAATGGCTGCTGGCGGCCGAATATCTTCTCTCTGGAGGGAATCATCAGGTGGTGTTGTGCGAGCGGGGGATCAAGACCTTCGAGACCGAGATGCGGAACACGATCGATCTGGCGGCCGTTGCACTGGCTCGCGATCTGTCGCATCTGCCGGTCATCGCCGATCCTTCGCACGGCACGGGCAAGCAGAGCCTGATCGCGGCCGTGTCTCGCGCAGCGGTTGCAGTGGGAGCTGACGGGCTCATTATTGAAGTACATCCCTGCCCAGAGCGAGCCCTGTCGGACGGTCCGCAATCGCTCGACTTCGCGGGATTCGGGAAAGTCATGCGGGCACTGGCAGAGCCGTTGCGCCAGACGGCAAGTTTGCCAGTAGCGGTTTCAACTGCATCCTAGACTCGTCCGATACGCATGTGCCGGGCAGACGCTGAGCCAGATTCCGCTATGTAGCGTTTTTTAGTGAAGAGTCGGCGTAGGCTGCTTCACCTTCATCGCCGGATCACCGAAGAGCACAAATGTGCGGCGAACGTCAGGATCGGTGATATTCGACTTGGCTTTGACGATAGCGTCTCCCAGCGCCACGCCGTTCGCGCCGAACGTGTTCTGAACGACCATCGCATCGAGATTCGTTTGGGGAGTGGGTTGGTTCAGGCCGCTTGAGGCCAGTACAGCAACACCGCCACCGTTCGGCGCCAAGATGAGAGAGACGCCGAGCGGCTGAGCAACGGCGTCCTGGAACAATCCATTCAGGCAGTCCATGATCAGGAACACGGGCAGTTGCGAACCGTTGGTCAGCGAATTCACGGTGTTTTCATCGAAGATGTCGGGGCCGGCCCACTGTTCTTCGGAACCATGTCCCAGATAATTGACTAGCGCCTGGCCTGAATTGATCGAGTTCGTAATTTGTCCAGGGGCGTTCAACACGCCAACCTTGTCTACAAAGATATTGCTGATCTGCATCGCAGCCGGCAACCCAGCTTGTACGGTTTGAGTGTCTTGCGTGAAGCTTTCGGTGTCATCCTTGTCGGCCACGAACAGCGCATTGGCAGTCCAGGGGCCGTTCGTCGATTGACCCTCATAGGTAGAAATCTTCTCGGCAACAACTTTCGCTTCCGCGATCGTGCTCACCGGCAAGCGGCCTGTTGCAATTGTGGGCATGCCGTTGCCCTTGAAATCGGAGAACCAGTCATCGGAGGCGGTCATCAGGCTGGAGCTTGGAACGATGCGCGTTGGGACCAGATCCAGATTGCCGAAGCCAAGATAGTTGCGGGGATCAAGTGATGCGCGGCCGTTCAACAGCAAGTAGGCTGGCGGCCGCTTCCAATTCTTCAAGGCTGACTGCAGGAAGCGTTTGATGGCGAAGGGACTGTGCTCGCCGAAATTGAATTCATCGTACAAATTGCCCACGGGAATGACGGCAGAGGTCTTTCCTTCCACCATATGAGCGCGCACCAACGGCCCCAATGCGCCGGCGAATTCTCCGTAGGTAACCATCGCGATATCAGCCCCGGGCTGCGGGCTGTGCCACTGAGAGGGATGATTGGCCACGACACCGGCTGGCGACGAGACCCGATCGTCCGCCACTGCGAGCAGGGTATGCCGCAATGTAGATTGAGAGTTCGTGGTCGTGAAGGGCACCTGAACGGCGATCTGATACTTGCCGTCTTGCGATGTAACTTGCGGCGTCAATTGCACGGGCCGGTCCCGGTCGGTGATGTCTATGACGACCGGCGGGGTGGTGAAATTGCCCACGGTAATCTCGTCGCCGGCTCTCCCGGTGAACTTCAGGTGATCCGAGTCCGCGACATACCGGTGCGGGTACGTGATACGGATGTAGTCGACCAGGCTGGTATCGTAGTCGCCATTCTGGGCAGTCAAGGTAATGGTGTTAGCCCAGGGCCGGAGGACGCCCGCCGGAACATCGAACGTCAACTTCCCCTTGTCTTGGCCGATAAAGGTCACATCACCAAGATTCGTACCGTTCAGCGAAATGGCGACATCATGCGGGAAGCCGAGGATGACTCCTTGCAGCGAAATTTCCAGATGTGCCGCGTGTGTGGAGTTGGTATCGAGGTGTGGAGTCCCCAGAATTTGGTCGAGCGGTGTTGATGAGACCAGCGCGCCAAAGAAGTTTTCGTCATTGGACGTGATGAGGGCCGAGAAATAGATCGCGTGTTGCTGCAATTCCACGGTGGCTGAGTAGTTGGCCGGAGGCTGGTTCGAGCCTGACGAGGCAGCCACGTGCGGAATGCGCGCACCGCGTCCCTCGCCGGCCACCAACCAGTAAACCCGTGTTCCTGAGAAAACGGTGTTGATGCCGGTTCCGTAGAAATTGATCGCAGCTTGCGGGCCGAAGCCGCCTGGGCCTGCGGCTGCTCCGGTGATCTGAATAGGCTGCTCGATTGCCTCGGCATACAAGTGCAGGTTCACGGGATCAACGTTCGGATCAAGTCCGGCTTTTACCAACTCCGGCTGTCCGACTCGATACCATCCCTCATGGCGAACGTTCATCTTGATCGCCGGATGCGATGCGAGCTCAAACTGCTTTTCGAGCTGCACGCGAGCAGGTGAATCGGTTACAGCAAATGCCTCGGCAAGATGGCTGTCCTGGCTGCCCGGTAGTGGCGGCTGCGCCTGATTCATCTGGCTGAGCATTCGGCTTTCCGAAGGAGTAGCATCCGCGGCCGATTGCATCCCGGCGGCGGCGACCGGACCGTGCATGGTGCGAGTGCCACTCACATCGATATCTTCAAGCCAATAGCTGGTTCCCGAGCCAGGCGCGGAAGGATCAATCCACGCGTAGCTCTTGGCGGCATGACGCGACAATGCTCCACTCATCATCAGCGCCGAACCCGCGATGATCGATGGATTCATGCGGACCTTGTTTCCATTCAGCTCACGGTAAACGTTAAACCCGAGGTTGTGGGACTCGCCACCGGTCTTCCAGATCAGCATCACACGGTTGGCGCCGTTCTTATCGGTTCCATAGCGAGCCGAGAAAGAGCGCAGCGTAATTCTCGTGGGTGCGACTACGATTTCGTTTTGAGTTGACGTGTTGTTCGCCAAGTTTGGATCGGTCTGATCGGCCGTGACGGTGGCTGTGTTTGAAATGACGCCCGGCTGCCCCGGAATGGTAAGAATCGTGATGGTCGCGGTACCAGCATTCGCCATGGTTCCAAGCAGGCACGTAACGATCCCGCCCGCCTCGGAGCATGTCCCCAGAGTGCTGGTTGAAGAGAGATAGGTAACGGAGGAAGGCAACGTGTCTGTGACGGTCACGTTCGTAGCCGATGCGGGGCCGTTGTTGGTGACTGCGAGTGAGTAGATGAGCGGCGTTCCTTCGGTGACCGGATTCGGAGTCGCCGTCTTAACGATCGCCATATCTGCGCTGTTGGCGTTGCCGACGACGACCGTAGCGCTCGCAGTGTTGTTCGTCAGATTGGGAACGATGTTAGTCGCAGTCGCCGTGGCGGTATCGGTGATGTTGGTCCCCGAAGGCGTCCCTGCGTTCACCTGGAGGACGAGGGTGAAGGTCCCGGTGCTGTTCACCGCAAGAGCACCGGTAGCGTTACAGGTGATGGTGCCCGTGCCGCCCACGGCCGGCGTGGTTCCGCAGGTCCATCCCGCAGGAGGAGTGATCGACCGGAAGTTTGTGTTGGGCGGAGTGACTTGGGTGAAGGAAGCGCCGCTGGCAGTTGCCGGGCCCTTGTTCGTAACGGTCTGCGTGTAGGTGACGTTGCTTCCGGCTGCCACGGAAGTCGGCGAGGCAGCGTTGGTCACCACAAGATCTGCCTGCGCCGCCGTCGCAACCACGTCCGACGCAGTCGCACTGTTGTTCGATGAATTCGGGTCGGTAATTGCAGAGCTGACGCTTGCGGTCTGGTTGATCGCAGTGCCGGCTGCGGTGCCAGCGGTAACAAGCACGGTGTAGGTGATCGTCGCCGAGCCTGCGGCAAAGCTGGGATTCG
>QIAL01001065.1 GCA_003225535.1 Acidobacteriota bacterium
GCCTGAGTTGGCTTCAATCCGGGATCTGGTGCAGGAGATGAATGCCGGCGAGGTCGAGTTGCTTCTGATTATCGGGAGCAATCCCGCGTTCACTGCGCCGGTTGACCTGCAGTTTGCGGCTGCTATGTCCCGCGTAAAAATGACGGCACAGCTAAGCACGCATCGAGACGAGACTTCGGCGCATTGCCATTGGCACATTCCCGAAACGCATTATTTGGAATCGTGGAGCGATGTCCGAGCCTGGGACGGAACGGCCAGCATCATTCAGCCGCTGATTGAACCGCTGTTCGCGGGCAAGTCCGCGCATCAGGTGCTTGATGCCTTTTTCCAATTGCCGCCGCGCAGTGATTTCGACGTGGTTCAGGAGTTTTGGCAGAGCCGCCGGCTCTGGCTCGATTTTGAAAAAGGCTGGCGCCGCGCTCTCCACGATGGAGTCGTTGCCGGGACCGAACTGAAACCGGTGGGCGTCAATTTGTCGGACCAATTCAGGCCTACCGGATCAACTCAACCGCTCGCCGAGCATCTGGAGCTATGTTTCCGGCCAGACAGTTCGGTTTGGGACGGACGCTTCGCGAACAACGCCTGGTTGCAGGAATTGCCGCGGCCGATCACGAAAGTGACCTGGGACAACGCTCTTTTGGTAAGTCCGGCATTTGCGCGCAAGGAGTCGGTGCAAAATGGGGATGTTGTCTCGGTTCAATCAGAGAGCGGCACAATAAAGGCGCCAATTTGGATTGTGCCCGGACACGCGGATAACACGGTGACGTTGCATTTGGGTTATGGCCGTTCGCGTTCCGGTCGCGTCGGCAAAGATGTCGGAGTCAACGCTTACGCGGTGCGGACCAGCAACGCGCCATTCAGGACGCCTGTTCTACGGTTCAAGAAAACCGGACAGCGGCACGAACTCGCCGCTACGCAAGCGCAGCATACAATCGCCGGCAGGGATATTTTTCGGGCGACGACTTTTTCGGAACTCCAGCGTAATCCGGCCCTTCAGCTTGGCGAACCACCGCCCGACCCGGAAGAGACCTTGTACCACCCCGGCGAATTTCCTCCAACCGATTCTGCCAGGCCGAGAATAACATCCCCGTCGTCGGCAAGAACCAGGTCATCGCCGAGCGCGAGATGCACTGGATCCGCATCGACAGCTACTACCGCGGCCCTGCGGACCAGCCCCGGCGGTTGGAGACGTATTTCCAGCCGGTGCCGTGCATGCAGTGCGAGAACGCCCCGTGCGAACTGGTTTGTCCGGTCGCGGCGACATTGCACGACTCCGAAGGTCTCAATCTGCAAGTGTACAATCGCTGCATCGGCACGCGCTACTGCTCCAATAATTGCCCTTATAAAGTCCGGCGATTTAATTTCCTGCAATACGCGGACCTGAAAACACCAACTTTGCAGTTGATGCACAACCCCGAGGTGACGGTGCGCACACGGGGCGTAATGGAGAAGTGCACGTACTGCATCCAGCGCATCAGTGCGGCGCGGATCGAAGCCGAGAAGGAGAATCGATCGATTCGCGACGGCGAGTTAAAGACAGCCTGTCAGCAAGCTTGCCCGGCTGAAGCAATCGTGTTCGGCAACCTCCAGGATCCGCGCAGCCACGTAAATCAGCTCAAATCGCA
>QIAL01001066.1 GCA_003225535.1 Acidobacteriota bacterium
ATTTGAGTGTTTTCGAACCCATCGCTGTTGGGCTGCGACTGTTTGTCCTCGTCACTCCGGGTGAAGTGTGCAGCCAGTCGGGTAGCTAGTTTTTGATGATTTTCGAAATCGCCAAAGCCGGGGCCAAATTCCCCGGTTGTTGGCGTCCAGACGAGCGAGGTGGAAAGCGTATCAAAACCATTGTTGAGCTGGGCCGCGCTGACGCCCAAAGTGCTCAGGTTGTTTCCGAGCATGACGATGTAGTCTAATTTGTCCGTGATCTGGCCCCAGCCCCACACGCCTGAAG
Source organism: Acidobacteriota bacterium (assembly GCA_003225535.1). Lineage (GTDB taxonomy): Bacteria > Acidobacteriota > Terriglobia > Terriglobales > Acidobacteriaceae > Sulfotelmatobacter. Next base: position 287 of record QIAL01001066.1, read on the forward strand.
TGTAAGAAGGACGGAAGAATTCATCCGCGATCAGGCGGGTATCTACACCCAGCCAGAACGGAAAATTACCCTCGACACTCCGCGTTCCCGGCAGGGATCGAATTCCCGCGCCTATGTTGATGTGCTTATTGAAGCTGTAATTCAGGTTCCCGGCCAGCACCACCTGGGCGGCCAAGCCTTGTGACGCATTCGAAGTCCAGCCATACAAAAAGTAGCGGAACCTCGGGTCCATCACCCAACCGAGAAACTTTATCTGCACTTTCTGAAGCTGGAAATCCTGGCGTTGTTGGACACTCTTTGTGTTGCCGAACGCGTCTGTGTACTTCGGATCGAGCCCCAACTGGTTCAGGTAGCGCGCGTAGCTGTATATGCTGATATTTAGATCGCCGTGTTCGGTATTAACCACCTTATAACCAAAGTTGGGTGTGTAGCCACCCCATTTGGACGGCTCTTCCTCTGAGGAAAATACCTTAGACGCGGCCGACGACTCTTGGCTTTGCGCAGAATCGGTTCCGGTTGTGGAATCCGTCGCTGGTATCGCTTCTTTCTGAGTTGGGTCCGCCCCCCCCGCCTGCTTTGCCAGAACCTGGCGCAGAGAAGCGATCTGATTCAACAGATCCCGATTTTGTTTTTCGAGTTCACCGTTCTGCTCAACCAACTGATCCAATGCGTGCAGCAATTGAGAAGGGTTCTGAGTGTCGGTGTTTGCGCTGCCCGTCTGCGGGGTGGTGCTCTGGGCGATCGCCAGGCTTGAACACCATGTCGCGAGGAATAAGATCAGGGAGAAACAATTCCGGCTGGCCATCATGCGTGCTCCCATCAACGTTTTCCTGGTTGTCTTCCTGCCGGTAGCCGGAATGCCGGACCTACTTCAAGCCCACCGAACTCGGCGAGTAGAGGTTGTAGTTCAACCTTTGCCTGGAGCAATGGCAACAATCCCGCCGCCCACGCCACTCTTTGCAGGCAGGCCGACATGCCAAGCCCACCCGCCCGAGCCGTCGTAGAGGCCAGCCATAGTCATGGTGCTGAGAATGTGAGGAATATCTTCGCTCTTAATGACCTGCTGACCGGTGGCAGGGTTGATCCCGTTGTTCGCCAGTGTGGCGCCCATGCGAGCGAGTTGAGTGGCGTTCACACCGACTGAACATTGCTTGGTGTAAATGTCCACTGACTCGAAGGGGTCCGCGTAAATCCGGTCATACTTGGCCAAGAGCATGGAGAGAGCTTTGTTACCGGTATTGGTGGCCGCTTCTGACTGGTAGACCTCATCGATCAGTACCAGCTTTTCTCCAGCTGCTTTGCTGTAAAAATCAAGGATCTTGTTCCATTTTTCCGCGGCATTCTGACCTGAAATCAGGCTGGTAGTAGCAATAGCGCCGGCGTTAACCAGAGGGTTCCCGCTGTGGCTGGGCATGTCCACAACCGCTAAAGGCGAGTTGAACGGTCGCCCCGTTGGTTCAGACCCAACTTTTGCGAATACCCTGTCCGGGCCCAGCTCCTCCATCGCAAGTGCGAGGGTAAAGACTTTTGAAATCGACTGGAAATGGCGATGCCAAACATCTTTGAGTCCACTTGGGCAAGGTAGGGAATGTAGTCGGCGTTCTTCCCACTCGTGTCGCCGCGAAATTTCTCGTACGCTTCTCGAACCACGGACTCCACGAGTTCACGCTTGGGAGCCACCGGACTGCGAGCGGTTTGCGCTAACACCGCAGCTGGAAAGAAACTTGCGGCAACCAATGTCGCTGCAAGAATGGACTTGATCAGCATTCGATTCGGGGCCATACATTTGCTCCTGAACACAAAGTTATCGAGCCGTGCACAACTGGACCCAGGGAAGCCTGTCAATGTCAAAACTCGAAGCCCTTCTTCCAGTCGTACTTGAACGAAAACTGGATGCGATAATCGTTGTCGTTGAAGCCATCGCTGAAGTTCACCCGTCTGCCCCACTGGAACTCGCTCCCGATGGTGACACTCGGGACCGGGTGGTAGAGCAGGTTCGTGAGTGCATAGTGACCCTGATGGAAGTCTGATGGCTTCTGCGCGTTGGAGTTCTCAATGTTCAGCATCGAATAGCCGATCGCGGTGCTGAACTTGTCGCTCCAATTGTGATCGAGGAACGCGACAATCCCTAACACCGGCAAGGCCACTCCTTTGATCGGCGTCACGGGATTTCCGGGATTGTTCTTAACTCCGATGTCCACTGGAGCATCGTTCATGTAGTTCTGGACGCCGTCGCCGTAGACGACCTCGAACCTCCCAGTGTCTTTCTGGCCAAACTTGAGGTTGGAACTCAGGCTCAAGCCCCAACCAAAAGCATCACCGCTCAGATCTTGCGTGGGGCTTTTATTCAGGTCCACCCAACTGATCTTCCGGAAGATACCCGCCAATTGCACATAACCCCAGCTTCTGATTCTCGATCTGCGTACACGCCACCGTCGGCACTGGCTCCCGGCCTCTCAACAGCAAACGTGAGTCGGGTGCGATCACTTCTGATCGGCATCCAGCGAAACTGCAAGTTGCGGAAGAACACCATTCCGTTGGGCCCCCAGTACTCGAGGGAGTTTGGGAAGACATCAATGTCCATGAACGGGCTCCAGGTTTGACCGGCGCCGAACTGTCCCAGTTCACCGTAAGCGTGTCGCAAGCGGAAGGTAGTTTGGCCAGCGTCGACCCCGGTGCCAAATAACTCAAACTCAAACTGGGTCTTCAGATCGCCGAGCGGCGTCGGCGTCGACGTCTTCACGCCGAATCGAGTCTGTCGGACTCCGTAGTAGACCTTTCCGTCCGGAGCAAACTCGCGTGGGGCCGACGGCAACTTCGTGGGGCGAACTACGTCGAACCAGTCCGGATTGTTGGTCTTGAAGTCGTATCCCGAGTCCAGCATGATGAAGCCATACAGGTCGATACTGCTTTTGTTCTCTTCCCTTCCCTTCGCTGATTTCTCAGCGGCGGACGGCGGTGGGGCTGTGGACAGCCCCGGCGATGGCCGCGATTGTTGCACCGCGTCAATCTGCCCCTTCAGTTCCTGCATTTCCTGCTCCAGGCGTTGGAACTTGGCCTTCATTTCCTGCAGATCAGGCGACGCGGAATCCTGAGATTGAGCTTGTGTCTCAATCGAGGAAAGGAAGATTGCCATGAGCACTGCGGACAAGACTCTTATGCAAAGCGGCAGATGAATTGGTCTCATAGGGCCTCCGCGACTTACAAAAATCACACAGACCACATCCATTGCGAACTGTCATTTCT
>QIAL01000478.1 GCA_003225535.1 Acidobacteriota bacterium
AGTCAGGGCCGGGCTTCCACCAGTAATGATCGCCGTCAGTCCGGGAAACGAGTCTGATGGTTTTGAGGTGCTGGCGGCGACGTAGTTCACGCCGTGCTTGGCGAGGGCCGCAAGGGCCGGGCAATAAGGGTCGCCATGATTCGCGCCGCTGATACCATTCCCGCAGTTCAGGAAATCGACGGCATGCATACCGTCAACGCTAATCAGAAGAACCCGCTTGATGTGGTTTTGGTGATCATTTTGGCAGACTGCTGTACCCACAAAACAGACAACTGCAAGCGAGAGCAGAGCAAGTGTTTTTTTCATAGGCCGATAAGACTATGAAGCCACGGTTAACAGCGGGTTACAGGAGTTTGAATTGTTTGTGAAAACGATCAAGCTCCGAGGGTAGAGTCGGAACCTCAGCCGTCTGCAAGTGCGTGACTGGCAAAGGCCTTGACCCAAGAGCCATCTGGTTTGACACCGTTTCCCCAAGCTGATAAAAGTGAACGTTCTTTTGAACGCAGCTTGCGCCGGGAGTCTGTGCCGTCGCTCTATGCCGGACGAAACCAAATCGCCCCCTCCGCCGCCGCCGGAAAATGAAAAACCGACGGCGGATAAGCCCGCAACCCCGGGCGGGGTGAAATCCACACCCTCCGGCTCGGTTCAATCAGAAACAACGACGACCCCAAGCAAGCCTTCACCCTCCTCCGAGACTTCGACTCCTCCGAAGGCCGCAGCCCCGGCAACCCCAGCCAAGCCCGCCGCGCCTGCAGCCGCAGGTCATCCCGCGCCTCCCAAGCCCGCCGGGCCGGTGCCGACTCCGTGGGATTCGCCTCTGGTGGCCAAGTACAAGCGCGAATACGGGACTGGTATTAACCCCCTAACTCATCTCGGGCAAAACTATTTTGAAGTGGATCGGTCCCTGATCCCTGAGATTCTGCAGCTTCTCCGCGATGACGAAAAGTTCGATTACTGCGTGGATTTGACCGCGGTGCACTATCCCAAACGTGAGAAGCAGTTCGACGTAGTCTGGGTGCTCTATTCCTTCCAGCGGAATGAGCGCATCCGAGTAAAGACACAGATCGCGGATGGCGAGACGGTTCCGAGTTCCGTTCCTCTGTGGGCAACCTGCAATTGGCTGGAACGCGAAGTCTACGACATGTTCGGGATCAAGTTCGACGGGCATCCCGATCTGAAGCGCATTCTGTTGCCGGACGGCTGGAAGGGATTCCCCCTCCGCAAGGATTACGGAATCCTGCAGCAGGACAACGAATGGGTACAGATCAACCTGGGGATCGAGAGCGGCCAATGAGGACTACGGGCCACCGACTAACGACCAACGGCTAACGACGATTCATGACCGACCCACGCTCACTCTCGCCGCTCGATCTCGAAACGCCCGACAAGACGTTCCTCGACGCGAACGAGCTTGTCATCAACATGGGCCCGCAGCATCCGGCGACCCATGGTGTGTTGCGCGTCATCCTGCGACTGGACGGCGAAAAAGTCCTGGGCCTCGAGTGCGTCATCGGATATCTGCACCGCGGCGTCGAGAAGATTGCCGAGAACCGCACCTATACGATGTTTAATCCCTACGTCGACCGCATGGACTATGTGGCTGCGGTCTCGAACGGGCTGGGATATTGCGAAGCAGTCGAGAAGCTTCTGAGCGTCGAAGCGCCGCCGCGGGCGCAATACATCCGCGTCATCCTCACGGAACTCAACCGCATCGCTAGCCACCAGCTCTGGCTCGGCACCCATGCGCTCGACATCGGCGCCATTACGCCGCTCTTCTATACCTTCCGCGACCGGGAAGAAATTCTCAAAATTTTTGAAAAGTACTGCGGCGCCCGACTCACCACGCATGCGTTCCGCATCGGAGGCCTGCAGTACGAGGCCTACGACGGGTTCGAAAGTGACGTCAGAAATTTCGTTTCCTTCGTGAAGCCGAAGATTGACGAATACGAAGAACTCCTCACCACGAATCGCATCTGGTTAGAGCGCACAAAGGGCGTGGGCGTCATCTCAGGCAAAGACGCCATCGCTCTGGGTGTGACCGGGCCGGTGCTGCGCGCGAGCGGAGTCAAATGGGACATCCGCAAAGCCCAGCCCTACGCCAACTACAAGAATTTCGATTTCGAGATTCCCACCGGTGAAAACGGCGACACCTACGACCGGTACATCGTACGCATGATGGAAATGCGGCAGTCGTTGCGGATTATCGAGCAAGCCGTCGCAGGCATTCCCGAAGGGCCCATCATGGCCAAAGTTCCGAAAGTGATGAAGCCCCCGGTCGGCGAGGTCTATCACTCGATCGAAGCGCCCAAGGGCGAACTGGGATACTTCATCGTGAGCGACGGATCAACGCAGCCTTATCGGGTACGCGTACGTCCTCCGAGTTTCGTGAATCTGCAGGCGCTTGACGTGATGTGCCGCGACCAACTTGTGGCCGACGTGATCGCCGTCATCGGCACGCTCGATATCGTTCTGGGCGAGGTAGACCGCTGATGCACGCTCTCGTCCAGTACATCGAGTCTTACCTCAGCAGCGACAAGACTCCGGGCGCCGCCGGAAACTTTTTTTGGGCCACGGTCTACGTGCTGCTCGTGTTCGTCGGCTTGTCGATCGCCGTGATCGCGATGAACTGGCTGGAGCGGAAGATCCTGGCGCACATGCAGGTTCGCCTTGGGCCGATGCGCGTCGGGCCGCACGGATTGCTGCAGCCGATCGCCGATGCTCTCAAGCTTCTGCTGAAAGAGGACATCATCCCGGACGGCGCCGACAAGGTGGTCTTCTGGATCGCCCCGTTCATTGTCGTGCTCGCGGCGTTTACCGTGTTTGTCGTCGTCCCCTTCGGTCCGACGCACGCCATCACCGATATGAACATCGGAATCCTGTTCATGCTGGGTGTGTCATCGCTTTCCGTGCTCGGAATCGTGACCGCCGGCTGGGCTTCGAACTCACACTATCCCCTGATCGGAGCGCTGCGCTCCAGTGCGCAGATGGTTTCCTACGAAGTGGCCATGGGACTGGCGGTCGTTTCGGCGATCCTGATGACCAGTCTGAACGAGTCGAAAACCGGAACGCTGAGCATGATCGGTATTGTTCAGGCGCAGTTCGATCAACACGAGTGGTTTCTCTTCAAATTCTTTCCCCTCGGCATCATCGCGTTCGGGATCTTTGCCATCGCAATGGTCGCCGAAACCAACCGAGCCCCATTCGATCTCCCCGAGGCTGAATCCGAACTTACCGCCGGATTCCATACCGAATACAGCGGTTTCCGCTGGTCTTTGTTTTTCCTCGCCGAATACTCGGCCATGATCGCGGTCTCATCGATTGCTGTAACTCTGTGGATCGGCGGATGGCTGCGCCCCTTCCCGAATCTGCTTCAGGGGTCGACTTGGGACTTGGCTTTCTCGTCCGTTCCAGGAATTACTTTCCTGTTACTTGGCGCCATATGCTTCTACAACACCGCCCGGATGCCGAAGCACCCGCTCTTCAAGATTCAGACCTTGGGGCTTGCGGGATTCGGAGCTGTGCTGGCGCTGATCGGTCTGATGATGTTCCTCCCGCCGGTTCGGGAACGTGTGGGAGATATTTTCTGGTTCTCGGCCAAAGTTGCCGGATTCATGTACCTCTATATCTGGTATCGTGGCACGTTCCCCCGTTATCGCTTTGATCAGCTCATGAAAGTGGGATGGAAAGTGCTGTTGCCGACCGGCTTGGCGCTGCTGATTCTCACCGCTGTGGTCGGAATGCGCGCAGAATTACTGGCGCAGGTGAAGCAGGTGTTCCAGCGATGAATCCTTCGCTCACCTCGAATCCCCCAGTTGCGACCCCGTTCTTTTTTTACGGGCTGGCCGCCATCATGATCATCGGCGGCATCCTGGTCATCACGCGAAAGAACGCCGTTCACTCAGCGCTGGCGCTGATCACAACTTTACTGGCTCAGGCCGCGCTCTATCTGATGCTCTACGCCCCATTCGTCGCCGGCGTTCAAATCATTCTTTATGCGGGCGGCATCATGGTGCTTTTCCTGTTCGTTATCATGCTGATCTCGATCGAGCGCGCGGAGAAAGAGCGGCAATTCAATAAGCAATGGCTGGTCGGAATCGCGGCGGCAGCCGTCCTCGGCGGATTGTTCATCACTGTCTATACGACGACCACGAAAGGCAGAGTGCTCTTCCCCGAGGGACGAACGTCGTACGTGGACATGCAGAACACCCAGGGGATCGCAAACCTTCTGTTCGACCAGCATGCTGGGACATACATGTTCGCCTTCGAGATCGCGTCGTTGCTCCTGCTGGTGGCGATCATCGGGGCGGTGGTGATGGCGAAGAAAAGAATTTGAAGATAGCAATGAGCAGTGAGCTATGAGCTATGAGAAGTCAACTCCCGACCCGGTGCTGGTTTACTCATGGCTCAGTGCTCATAGCTCACGGCTCGTAGCGCTTATGCACGCAATGCTCGACATTTCGACTCTGCATTACCTGGTCCTGGGCGCGGCGCTGTTTTTGCTGGGCGTGATCGGCGTGCTGACTCGCCGCAACGTTGTAATCGTGCTGATGTCGATCGAACTGATCTTGAATGCCGTCAATCTGAATCTGGTGGCGTTCTCGCGTTACTGGCAGAGCATTCACGGGCCGTCCGCGTTGCACGGCCAGGTATTCGCAATTTTCGTCATTACCGACGCCGCGGCTGAAGCCGCAGTCGGCCTGGGCATTTTGATCGCCTTCTTCCGCAATAAGGAGACGGTCAACGTTGACGAAGTGAATTTGCTGAAGTGGTGAAACGCAGTAC
>QIAL01000479.1 GCA_003225535.1 Acidobacteriota bacterium
GAGGATCGGACATTTTTTCTCCAATGTGAGGATTTAATCCACAGATGAGAGATAGACGCGAGAAGCTTCAAAGAAGTGAGGATGCCAGAGGTGTGAGATTTCGGTGGATTCCCTCGACTGTCTTTCGCGTCAGGCAATAATCATATAAACTAATAGTAGGATATATGCTTATATGATTAAAGGCGCCGCATCCGAGCAGGAAAACACCCGACTGACCATTACCTGGTCCAAAGAAGCGGATCATGCTCTGCGTACGTTTCTCGGCGCCCAGGGGATGAAGAAAGGTGACCTGTCGAAGTTCATCGAGGAGGCTGTGCGATGGCGCATTTTTCAGCAGACTGTGCGTGATGCTCGCGCTGCCTTTTCCGAGGTTACTCCAACCGACCTGCAGAAGATGATTGACGAATCAGTCGAGGAAGTCCGGGCAAAACACTACCGCCGGCGGGCACATCGGCCTTGATTAAGGTCATTCTCGACACCAACGTCCTGCTCTCCGCGTTGTTGTCCCCAGTTGGCCCACCGGCCCAACTGCTGGAGGCATGGGAGCGAAAAAAAATTGTCGTGGTCGCATCCGACGCGCTGATCGCGGAGTTGCGGGACGTTACCAGCCGCCCCTTTTTCCAAGCCAGACTTCGAGCGAGTACGATCGACTTGCTGGCGGCAGGCGTTCGGGATCTCTCGGAGTTCTGCGCGGACCCGCCCCAAGAGGTTGTGGCTCCGGACGCCAAAGACAGCTTTCTACTGGCAGTGGCGGAAGAACGCCGCGCTGATTTCCTCGTTACCGGCGACAAAGAACTTCTAGCCCTCAAACACCAAGGACCGACTCGAATCATCACTCCCGTAGCAATAATCAACGTCTTGAAGAGCGGTGGAGGTGAATAGGAGGCGGCGAGAGTCCGCTGCACCGCAGTACGGACGAATCTACTATGTTATCCCCAACTAATTGGGGTTCCATCCACTTCTACGCTTTTTGGCTGGCTTCGAATTTCGATTCCCCATGCGCCCAGTTTGGTGCATCCAACTGAAATCTAGGCTAAACTCTCTGTGCCGTTGAGTTTAGCAACCACCCCGGGACGGTAGTGGGCCGCCTTGGGGAATACCTGTGGGGGCACGATGCCTGCTTCGGTCTGGTCTGGTCACTTAACGTTCGGACTCATCTCCATGCCGGTACGTCTTTTCTCCGGCGCGCGCAGCCAGAGTATTTCCTTCAACATGTTGCACCGCCCCGACAAGTCCCGGCTGAAGCAGCAGTACGTCTGCCAGGCTGACGGCCAGGTCGTGGACCGCAACGAAATCGTCAAGGGATACGAGTTTCGCAAGGACGAGTACATCGTCATCGAGCCGGACGAGATCAAGAAGATCGAGCCGCAGACCGCCAAGACGATGGAGATTCTCGAATTCGTAAAATCCAGCGAGGTCGACCCCGTTTACTTCGAGTCGTCGTACTACATGATGCCCGAGGAAGCCGGCCGCCGCCCCTACGCGCTGCTGACCAAGGCGCTCGAAGAAAGCGAATACGTTGCGATCGCCAAGATCACCATGCACAACCGCGAGTACACCGTCTTCCTGCGCCCCCACGAACGTGGAATGATGCTGCACACCATGTACTACGCCGAAGAAGTCCGTAAGGTAGAAGGCTTCGGGGCACCCGACGTTGAGCTGAAGGAAGCCGAAGTGAAAGTGGCGCACCAGTTGATCGAAGCTCTCGCCGACGACTGGGATCCGGAAAAATATAAAGACAACTTCCAGGAAAACCTGAAGAAGCTGATTGAAACCAAGCTGGAAGGTGGCGAAATTGCGGAAGTGGAAAAGCCGAAGAAGTTAGCTCCGGTGGTCGACCTCATGGCGGCTCTGAAGCAGAGCCTGGCGCAAATGGAGGGCAGGAAGAAGCCCGCTGCGACCACCGCGTCGGAAGAGCCCGCCGCCGAACCAGCAAAGCCCCGCCGCAAACGAGGCTAATAGTTAAAAGCAGACGAACAGACTATTGAAATGCCCTACTTCTCCAATTGCGGGCATCCCACACGTGTCATCCGCGCATCCTCAAGCTAGAAGCTAGAAGGTCTGAGAACTGAGAACTGAGAACTGGCTCCTCGTCTCTAGCGCACAAACCTAGCAACCGCTACAATACTTGATTCCGATTTCGCACCACAATTTTCTCTCGGAGTGCCGATGAGTCTTCGACGTGTGGGCTGGTTCGCCGCAATACTGGTGGAAAGTCTGATTTTGATGTCTTGCGGTGAGGTGTACCGCCCCGTGGTGATTCCGATCTCCAACAACCCGCCGAACCCGACAAATTCCCACGCCGTTTTTGGGATCAGCACCAACGTCGCACCCAATCCAGGAACCGTGTTACAGATCGATGTTGCTGGAGACAGCAACATCGGGGTAGCGCGCATGGGCATCAACCCGACCCATGCCGCGATTCAACTCGTCGGGAACTCTTCCCGCATTTTCGTGGCCAGCGCGGGCAGCGTGGTCAACGGCGATCCCGATGTCATTACTGCATTTAACCCTGCGTCAAGCAGCGGCATCGGCAACCCGTTTACATTCTCGATGCCGAATGTTGGGCCCAATCAAAGTTCAGCCATTACAGCGATCAGCGAAGATACTAACAATCTAGTCACAGCGACCCTCGCTTCTGCGATCAACTCCGCGACTATCGGCGGTCCGGTCGTGATCTCAGGCGTCATAATTCAAGGCGGCGACCCAACAAAGCAGGGCGCGTACAACGGCAACTTCACGATTACCTCGATCAGCGCGAACACCATTCAGTACAACGACCCGGTCGGCGGCCTGTTGAGCGCCGCGGGAGGAACAGCCACGGTTCCATTGCCCACTTTCTGCTCCTATCAGCCCGATTTTGTGACCACAGCGCAGACCAACGCGGTTTATGTCGCGAACTACGGCCAGGAAAACGGCACCAACTGCAACCTCGCCAGCACGGATTCCGTTGCAGCGCTGAACACGGCCAACCTTACTGTTGCCAATATCAAGTACTTGCCCGCAGGGTCCCATCCGGTCTTGATGGCCGAGACTCCCAATGCCCTGAATCTCTATGTGGCCAATCAGGGTGACGGCATCAGCCCTGCGACCGTCACGAATCTTTCCCCGGTGGATCTGTCCACGATTGCGACGATTCCGATTGGAGTGAATCCGAGTTGGATCGCGGCGAGCCTCGATGGGCAATTCATCTACGTCGTGACGCAAGGGGACGGGCAACTCTCTACGATCAGCACCTTGTTTAACACGGTCACGTCGTCGCAATCGGTGGGCGTTGGCGCGAATTATGTTTTGTACGACAAGAGCATTAACCGCTTGTACGTGACCAGTCCTGCCAGCGGGCTGGTTTATATTTTCAGCGCTGCCGGCAATACACCGACGCCGCTGCCGACTCCATCGGGGAACCCTCCGGGAGCCCTTGTGATTCCTCCAGTGCCGCCGTGTGCCACCGCACCCGCTACCTGCGGTCCGGTCACTCCAGTCTCAGTGGCCGCTCTGCCGGATGGCTCACGCTTCTACGTGGCCAGCTATCAGACGCAGACGCCGTGTTCAGATCCATATGCTGGGTCCGGTCCATGCATCATCCCAATGTTGACCGTGTTCGATGCGCATAGCCTGACGATCCGGGCGGCGTCTTCGTCGTATTTTGGCGCGGAATTGTCGTTGCTAAGCGGCCCGCCATTTGTACCCGCTGACTTCAGTACAACTCCTCCTAAGCCGCCGCAATATGCCATTCCGGCGACCCCCTCGTGCGTTCCGGCTGCGATCTATTCGCCGAGTTCGACGCGCTTCCGCATGTTTGCTACGGCGTCGGCCGACAGCAGCCACGTGTTTGTGAGTATTTGCGACGCGGGCGCGATCGCCGACGTCAGCACG
>QIAL01000480.1 GCA_003225535.1 Acidobacteriota bacterium
ACCATTGACGTTCTCGACGGCCTTCAGCACGCCTTTGCCCATGAAGCGGTTGGTATCGTCGTCGCGTAGTTCGACCGCCTCGTGCTCGCCGGTGGACGCGCCGCTCGGGACAATCGCCCTGCCCATGGAGCCATCCGCCAGAAAGACCTCCGCTTCGACCGTGGGATTACCCCGTGAATCCAGAACTTCTCGTGCATGAATGCCAGCAATATTCGACATAGATGTTTCCTTCTTCCTCGACTTTATGATTTCGGTGACACCATTCGGATTCGATACCCGATTGGGATGGTCGCTGTTGAAAGCCAGCCGGCGGCCAGGTAACCGATACCGGCATAGTTCTTTCCCGTAAGTTGTTGAAACCCCCGATTATATCGGATGTACATTAACGAAGTGTGACTACGGACACAATCCAGCGCACGATTTCCGCATTCAAACCTGTCCATTCGGCCACCTTCTCAGGCCTCTTATCTCCGCTGGTTCCCTATGTACTGTCCGCCGCTTGCCCCCCCGGCACGCCTGGTCTAGAGTCAAAGGGAGCTTCGGACTTTGGAGGTACCCCATGAAACCGTGGATGCTATTGCCGTGCGCATTGCTGGGCGCAACGCTAGCTGCCCAGACTGCCGCACCAGTTCCCGCTGGAACGGCGCTGATGGTTCGTCTCGACACTACTCTCGCAACCTTTAGCAACAAAGTCGGTGACCCCTTCCACGGCAGCATCACGCAGCCAGTGGTGGTCAACGGCCAAACCCTAATTCCGGTTGGCGCCACGGTCGAAGGCCGCGTCACGAAGGTGAGCGAACCCCGGCGTGTTTCGGGCAAACCCACGATCGGTATCCTTCCCGAAGCTGTGATCCTTCCCACGGGCGAACGCTACTACCTCGACGCCACATTGACAGATACGAACATCAAGGGCAGTGACGTTAGCCGGGAAGGCCAATTTAAGGGGTCAGGCCATGATCGCCGCGATACCATTGAACAAGGCGCTGGCACAGCGGGCGGCATGCTCATCGGCGGATTGATCGGCGGCCCTCCGGGAATAGTGATTGGCGGGGCTGTTGGTGCCGGTGCCACCACCGGACACTGGCTTGTTAAGCATCGTTCCGCGGTAATACCGGCAGGTACTGAACTGACGCTGGAACTGAATCGTCCGATGACGACGAGTCCAGCGGTCCCAGTCCCGGCAGTCACCGCTTCAGCGCCCAGCGGCGGAAGCAACTAAACGGGAACTTGGAATAAACAAAAGAGAACCGGACGGTCACTCCGTCCGGTTCTCTTTTTTCATAATGACTGACCCCTGATCCCTGACCCCTCGCAGTTACGCTCCGAACAGCAACTCCCCTTCGCTGACGACCTGCAGTTCAATCCAGCCCTCCAGCGGCAACGAATCCACCGGCAACCGGTTCTGCCATAGACTGAACCGCAAACGTACTTTGCTGGTAGCCGCAATCGGTACGCCGGATTTCTTCTCCAGCGTCTTCTCAGATCCATTGGAAGGAACTGCCAAAAGCCAGTTCAACGGCAGCTTAAATTCGAAGTTCCGCAGAAGCGCGACTTTCACATGCTCGTCACTCTGCGCTGGAGACGCCAAAACGCGCTCCGCTACTCCATTCTCGATTCTCCACTCCTTGAGGTTGCCTGCGCTGGCAGAGGCATCCACTCGCAACGTCCGTCGGGGACGCGGTTCGCCACTGGCCCATGACTCCACATTGACCACAATCTCAAAGTCGGCGCCTGGAACCTTTCCCGCGAAATCCAGCCGCCCATAAAGAAAGGTCGCGTCGATCCCCGCGTACACCGAATCAAGCAGAAACTGCTTGCCGTGCATTGCCCCGGCACGATGATCGGCCGTATAAGCGGCTGCACCCATCCACTCGAAGTATCGGATTTTGTCGCCCGTTACGCGCGGATGGATATACGCCGTCTGCGGCACAAACGATGGCCGCACCTCCTGCCCGGTAATCGGCTGCGCCAGGTAATCCGGCGGAGTTGCGCCCAGCGCCTGATACACATTTGAAAGGTGCTTGCGGTAGAGTTCATCGAAATCGCGGTCGTTCGCCGAATGATGCTCTGGCCCGTACCACCAGTTCCAGTCGCTGCCCTCGGCGATCAGAATCTCGTCAAAAGCCAGTTTGCGCTGCGCCTCGGTGGCGCGCGCCGCATTTTGCGCGTAATACTCGCGGGCGTGGTGCAGATAATCCCAGGCGCGGTTATCCTCCGGCGCTCCGATCCAAACATCGAAATTCGCGTTGATCCACGAGCCCGGCGTCAGCGACGTCATCTTTCCGAAGTCTTTGTGGCGAGCAATCGCCTCGGAGATCGTCACCGCCTCCAGCCCCGGTTCCCGCTGCAGGCCGTCATAGAACCGGCGCAGAAACTCGCGACCCGATTTCGGATAGTATTCCCACGCATTCTCCCCATCGAGAATGATCGACACGACGGCATCCCGTCGTTTCTCCAGCACAGGTTTCGCCGCCTCTTTGATATTGCCGATCAAATGCCGCGCTGCATCGGCCGGAGGCATACCCGAGTACACGAATCCGATGAGATCCGAAATCGTATGATCACGAAACACCAGGTGCATCGCCGTCGAACCGTTCTCGTATCTATGAATGTTGTAGAGCTTCTCCGCCAGATGCCCCGGCAAGCGTCCGTTTCCATCGCGGGCAAAGAACAGTCCTGTGCTACGGCCAAGCACTCCTTCGTCGGTAGCCATCCAGTGCACGCCCACGTTATGCGCGATCGCTAATACTTCTTCGGAAACGCTCCCTTCCGAAGGCCATATTCCCGTCGGGCGCACGCCGAAAACCTTCTCATGCAAATCGAGGGCCCGAACCAATTGTTCGCGGGCGTCCTCCGGATGACGATATCGGTTTTGCGGCAGTGGAAGCCCGGGTGTCGAGATCGCCCCCGCACTCGTGTCACACACCAGTGGCAGAATCGGGTGATAGAACGGCGTAGCCGAAATTTCGATCGAGCCCTTCTTCGCAGCGTCGGCATGCGCCGGCAGAACGCGGCCCAACAACTCTCGCTCGCGCGCAATTACAAATTTCTGATCGTCCAGCGAGTAGTTATGCCCCTTCTTCACCAGCGCCGCGACATCTTTCTCTTCCAAAAAGAATTCGTCGAACCATGCAATCTGCGAAAGCACCTGCAGGTCAGTAAAATCCTGCGGCTGGAAATAACGTTCTGCCCTTTCCGGATGATCCCCGTGCTCACGGAACCGCTCCCATAATTCGCGGTATCGTGGGTAACGTCCGATCAAATTCTGCGGATTCGCCTGAAACAAGTATTGCAGTGCAAACCGTCGCTCTTCTTCCGAAAGATCTTTGGCAGGCTTGGCCGCCACGTTCAGGAACGGATCCTGCGCCGTCCCGGCAGCGTAATCCTGAATCTGGACCATGAGTGACGGCACGAGATTGAAGTTCTGATGGACGTTGGGAAACTCATCCAACAACTTCACCATGCCGTAATAATCTTTGAGCGCGTGCAGGCGCGTCCACGGCAGGCGGTATTCGCCCGTAACCAGGTCTTTATAAAAAGGCTGGTGCTGATGCCAAAGAAGGATGACCCGCAAAGAGGGCATGGCTGGACCAGTCAGTCTAGCATGGGACTATTTGGCCCCGTTACAAGTGCGGGTACGCTGTGATCTTCCAAAATGGGAATGGCTGATCACGCGCCAAGCGTGGTTGAATGACTCCCGCACTCTCGCAGTCAGGCAGCAGATGCCTGCAACCGCGAGTGCTCACTAAGTCGAGCGGAGGGCCTTCGTCGGGTCCGCGTGCGCGGCTCGCACCGCGGGAAGCAAGGACGCAACCAGCGCCACAATCATCATCAGCAGAACACCGGCCATGTAAATGAACGGATCGGTCGCGCTCACCTCGAAGAGAAAAGAGCTGACCAGGCGTGATACAGCGAGCGAACCGAGCACTCCGAGGCCACATCCCAGAAGCGTCAGCTTCACGGCCGAAATCAATACCAGCCTCGCAATGCCCATGCGCTGGGCGCCCAG
>QIAL01000481.1 GCA_003225535.1 Acidobacteriota bacterium
TCCGTGTTGAAACGGCGCGGCGCTTCCACACTCGAGATCGCATCATCCATGGGTTGCACTTGCTGCAAAGCCAGAATCGGATCGACCTCCGCGACAGTCAA
Organism: Acidobacteriota bacterium; assembly: GCA_003225535.1. Classification (GTDB taxonomy): domain Bacteria; phylum Acidobacteriota; class Terriglobia; order Terriglobales; family Acidobacteriaceae; genus Sulfotelmatobacter. Next base: position 102 of record QIAL01000481.1, read on the forward strand.
GCGTAGTGTTGGCGTCATCTGCTCGGGAGGCAGCGCAGAGCGGATCGTGATGTAGCCGCCAGCAGGACTGGTAAGCTTTCCGGTGTAATCAGAAACATTGAAGGTTGCGGGCTGCTCCGCGGGCGCGTACCACTGATCCTCGCTGGGCTCATCGCGCGATCCCATCTTCGTATCGGCTACCACGCCGACCACAGTCGCCCACGGGTACCCCTTCTGCGGATTGCCGACGTGCATCCGCTTCCCCAAGGCCCTTTGTCCTGGCCAACAGTGTCCCGCCATCGACCGGTTGACGATCACGACGAGGGCTGAACTCGAGCGATCGTCCACGGTGAAGTACCTGCCATCGATTAGCGGGATGTCCAAGGCATGGAAATAATCGCCGTAAACCGTCGCGAA
>QIAL01001067.1 GCA_003225535.1 Acidobacteriota bacterium
ACGGTCAACTGAGCCGGATCGCTGATGACGCTTCCAACTTCATTGAGGACCACTACGGTGTAAGTGCCGCCATCGGTCAACTGAGCGTTTGGAATGCTCAGGGTGCTGTTCGTTCTGCCGGGCAGATTCGCCCCGTTTTGCCGCCATTGATATTGAAGCGGCGGCGAACCGCTGGCCACCACGGTAAACGTCACGGGCGTGTTCGGAGCCACGTTGGTGCTGGCGGGCTGCGCTGTGATCGTCACCGGATCAAAGACAGTTAGCGTTGCCGGATCGCTCGCGACACTGCCGTATGGATTACTCACTACGACGCTGTAACTTCCCGCCACTGCAAGCAGCATGACAAACGAAGGCGACGTCCCGCCGGGAATCGAGCTCCCGTTCAAATACCATTGATACGACAGAGGCTCTCCTGCTGCCTGAACCGAAAAGGCCGCCCCCTGGCCAGCGAGCCGCGTTTGGCTTTCCGGCTGAGCGATAATCGTCGGTCCATGGACGACGGTGATGTTTACTGCAGGCACTTCGGCGGAAACCGAATAATCTGCGCTGTAGCCAATCGCGCGCAGCACCGCGGAGCTGCTCAACGTAAATGGCCCATAATACAACTGCCCAGTACCCGGATAATCCCCATCCAGCGTATAAAAGATCGCGCCGTTGGGATAACCTGCGATTTCCACCAGAGCGGAATTTGTGACAGTCACATTCCCTGACACCAGATGGCCATTCAGCGATATGGAGTTGATCGTTAGCCTGGCGACGGCGCTGGTCGCGCTGCCATAGGCATTGCTGATCACGACCGAATATGCACCGGATTGACTCAGCGAAAGGTTCGTTAGCGAGATCGTGTCGCTGGTTGCCCCTGGCATGTTCGCCCCGTTGAAACGCCACTGATAGCTTAACGGGGTGTCGCTCGATGCAGTCGCGGCTGTGCGGCTGCTGCACGATTATCGGCGGTGCCTGTGAGATCAGACTGGTCGTCGAAAGCGTCGCTCTAAAGCCGATTGTATCACAAAATAGCCCCTCGCCACCGTCGCCATGCGTAAAGTCTATTCTGTCGCCAGCCGCGAGCGTCTGGGCAAGGTGAAACGTGAGGCGCTGACCCGCTGACGTAATATTTCCGTTCCAGAGCGTTGTATTCGAGTTCAGCAACACCCAAACATCGCTCGTCGCGGGACAAGATTGTGTGAGGCCGTCGTAGTGCCCATTAATGAAGTAAAGCCCGTTGGCCGGCGCCGTAAAACGGATTACGCCGTAGACTCCTGAGGGACCGGCCGTGAGCGTCAGCGCATCGGGCGGATAGATTGTGTCCGGGTCATGCTGGATTGGCAGACCTGTCTTGTTGAAATAGATCAGCGGATGATAAAATGGAAACGCTCCAAGGCGGCTCCAGCCATCGAGATCAGTGCCAATCGAACTGTTAGTATAGAACCTCAATGCGGACCCTCGCGAGTCGCTCCAGGCGTAAGACCACGCGCCGTTCGGGTTGCCTGAGGCGGTGAAATCGCTCCAGGCGTCAAAACAGGTGCCCGGAATGCCGGAGCGCCGCTGGTAAAGAGCTGCGATTTCGTTGGAGCTGAGCGCACGACTGTAATACGACACTTCGTCGATCGTCCCATGAAAAAACGAATCGTGGTCGCCCACGCTTTGTCCGCAGCACCAATCGCTCGCTCCAATCAGGAGCGGAGCCGTCTCCCCATCGCCGAATATAGAGCCACCCCCAGCCAGGTTCACGCTGTAGCCAAGCCCATCGACATACAGAAAGATTGTACCATTGGCCACGTCGCGCCCCGCCACGATATGATGAAATTGGCCGTCGCCGATCGAGTTTGGTCCAATCACCAACTGTCCGGGCACACCCTGGCCGCGAACATAAAACCCCGGAAGATCGTCGGGTATTCCCAGCGCCTGACCGATCCCCAACTCAAAATCCGATGATCCGCCAGACCCCAAACCGCCCATCGCGTACTTGCTTACGATTTCTCCCGATCCATTGGTGGTTCTGACCCACGCTTCGATCGTGAAAGATTCCGCCGCTGGATCCAGCAGCGGGCTGTACGGGACGAGAATGTAGCTGTTCGTGCCATTAAA
>QIAL01000482.1 GCA_003225535.1 Acidobacteriota bacterium
GCTGCTTCTGTTCTTTTGGCCGCAGGGAATCGCTGTCATTGAACTCGCGCATCGGTATCCTGGTGAGGGCGGCGTTTATCTGTGGGCGAAGGAAGTCTTCGGCGACTTTCACGGATTCCTCTCGGGCTGGTGCTACTGGACCAACAACATGCTCTACGTGCCGACGGTGATGCTGTACTTCGTCGGCGTGTCGGTGTATGTGCTTGGCCCAGGACACCAGGGATTGGCGGATAACAAGCTCTTCGCTTCCACAGCTTCGCTCACCCTGTTAGCTCTGCTCACCCTGTTTAACATCCTCGGGCTCGGTGTAGGGAAATGGATCAACAACCTGGGTGCGATCGGGACTTTTGTGGCTGCCGCGGTTCTCATCGGGCTCGGGGTGGTGATCTGGTCACGATTCGGCACGACCATTACTCGCGCAGACTTTGCTATTCCCGCCAATCCGAAATTCGTTCTCAATTCCTTTGGCGTGATTTGCTTTGGACTTGTCGGGCTGGAACTCGCCTCGGTGATGGGTGACGAAATCCAGGATCCACGGCGCACTTTGCCGGGGGCGGTGGCATGGGGGGGAGTCTTGTCGGGAACGCTTTACGTGGGCGCGACTCTTACTCTGCTGATCGCTGTCGGGAAGAACGTCAATGTCCTGCAGGGCATCGTTCAGGCCGTCACGCACATGGCCGAACGCGTCGGCGTGGGATGGATCTCGATTCCATTCGCCGTCTTGCTGAGTCTCTCGATCGCCGGGATCGGGTCGGCGTGGATGGGTGGCTCGGCGCGCATTCCGTTCGTGGCCGGGCTGGACTCCTACATGCCGAGTTGGCTCGGCAAGGTGCATTCTCGGTATACGACGCCATACGCGGCATTGATATTGCAGGGATGTGTATCAGCGATTCTAGTGGTCCTCAATTTTGTGATCGCCGGCGTGCAAGAGACATTTCAAAAATTGCTGTCTCTAGCCGTTGTTCTACAACTGGTTCCTTTTGTCTATATGTTTGCCGCGCTGGTAAAGTTTGCCGTGACGGAATCGACTCCGAAGGGGCAATACGGCCGGGCTGCGATGTTCGTGGCGGGTCTCAGCGGGCTGCTCACTACGATTCTGGGGATCGCTCTCGTGTTTTTTCCGGCACAGCAGATTTCGTCACTGTTCTGGTATGAGGTGTGGATGGTCGGCATGACGCTATTTGCAGTCGGCCTAGCCGCATTTTTCTTTTTCGTTTACGGCCGGCGCAAAGCGGTGCGACTGCTTAGTTTGAGGACGGCCGCGCAGGCTGTTCCGGCAGGTGAAGTTCGCCATTAAAGGTGATTTTTATAACGACCGGGGCTGAGCCCCTGGAGGCCATGATGCCGAGCGGAGTGCAAACTGAGGTCAAGACCTATCAGATGTTCATCAACGGGGAGTGGGTTGCGAGCAAGTCGGCGAAGACCTTCCCCGTCTGCGATCCTTCAACCGAAGAAGTGATCGCGCAGGTGCCGGACGCGGGCGCCAATGATGTGAACCGCGCCGTCGCTGCCGCCAAAGCTGCATTCGAGGAAGGACCGTGGGCCACGACTACGGCACAAGAGCGCGGCCGCGTTCTATTCCGCCTTGCGGACAAAGTTCGCCAGCATCTTCCTGCGCTTGCCGAACTCGAATGCCGCAACACGGGCAAGCCGATTGTTGAAGCCGAGTACGACATCAACGACGTAGCAACATGCTTCGAATATTACGGTGGCCTGGCGACGAAGATCACTGGGCATGTGAATCCGGTGCCTGACAACGCGATGTCCCTATCGCTGAAGGAGCCGGTCGGCGTCGCCGGGCAGATCATTCCGTGGAATTATCCGCTGCTCATGGCCGCGTGGAAACTTGCTCCGGCGCTTGCAGCGGGTTGCACCTGCGTGCTGAAGCCGGCGGAGCAGACGCCACTCACCGCGCTTGAGTTCGCGAAGCATTTTGCTGCCTGTGGTTTGCCGCCAGGAGTGGTGAATATCGTTACTGGATTTGGTGAGAGCTGCGGGGCTCCCTTGGTCCAGCATCCTGACGTCAACAAGATCGCATTCACGGGCAGCGCTGCCGTGGGTAAGATCATCGTGAAGCAGGCTGCTGACACGGTGAAGCGGGTCACGCTGGAACTTGGCGGCAAGTCGCCTAACATTTTCTTCGCCGATGCCGACTTCGAAGCGGCGATCGATGGGGCGCTGTTTGGCGTATTCATCAATCAAGGGGAAGTCTGCTCGGCCGGAAGCCGCATTCTGGTGCAGAAGTCCATCTATAAGAACTTCGTTGAGGCGATGGCGGAAAAGGCGAAGAAGATCAAACTCGGGCCGCCGCTTGACCGGGAAACAAAGATGGGGCCGCTGGTCAGCAAGGAACAGTACGACCGCGTGAATCAGTATCTTGAGGTTGGCAAGAAGGAAGCCAAGCTTGCTTCCGGCGGCGGGCGTCCAGAAAAGTTTGCCAAGGGTTACTATGTGCAGCCGACGATCTTCTATGACGTGGATAACAGCGCACGGATCGCCCAGGAGGAAATCTTCGGGCCAGTCGCGGCTGTCATCCCATTCGAAGATGAAAAGGATGCGATGAAGATCGCGAATGATTCTCCGTATGGCTTGGCGGCTGCCGTCTGGACCCGCGATATTTTCAAGGCGATGCGTGCGGTGAAGGCTCTGCGGGTGGGCATTGTTTGGGTCAACCATATGCAGCCGACCTACGTCGAAGCTCCGTGGGGAGGATTCAAGCAATCTGGATTCGGCCGCGAACTTGGACCGTGGGGGATCGAAGAATATCTCGAGACCAAGCAGGTGCATATCAATTTGAATGAGGCGCCGATCGGCTGGTACTGAGAACCAGTTGTCAGTTGCCAGTACCCAGTTGCCAGTAAGAACATCAGCCGCGTAGCGGCAGTAATTCGTTAATACAGGATGAGACACGACTCTAGTGGGGACAGTGCTAACGAGCAAGGACTAACAACTAACGACGAGAAACAAGATGTCTACTATTCAACTCCGCACTGTAATTCCGGGCCCGAAGTCGAAGGCCCTGTCTGAGCGCCGCGCGAAGGCCGTGCCTCGCGGGCTTTCTCATGGCACGCCGATTTATGTGGCCAAGGCCGAAGGGGCCTGGCTCGAAGATGTCGACGGCAATTGCTATATCGACTTTGCCGGAGGCATCGGCTGCCTCAATGTCGGCCATCGCCGCGACGAAGTCGTTAATGCAGTGAAAGATCAGCTCGACCGCTTCCTGCACACCTGCGTACAGGTCACGCCCTATGAGAGCTACGTCCGCCTTGCTGAGCGGATGAACGAAGTCACTCCGGGGAAGTTCGCGAAGAAGACTATCTTCGTCAATAGTGGCGCGGAAGCTGTCGAGAACGCGGTCAAGATTGCGCGCGCTTATACGAAGCGACCGGGCATCATCGCTTTCGAAGACGCGTTCCACGGACGCACCATGATGACGCTGGCGCTGACCAGCAAGACGCATCCTTATAAGGCTGGGTTCGCGCCATTTCCGAGCGAAGTCTACCGGGTCCCGTTTGCTTACTGCTACCGGTGCTCGTACTCGAAAAAGTATCCGTCGTGCGATCTGTACTGCGCGCGGCATCTCGAAGATACATTCAAGCGCGTGGTCGCCAACGAAGAAGTTGCGGCTGTCATCGCCGCGCCCGTGCTGGGGGAAGGCGGGTTCATTGCGCCTCCGCCTGACTACTTCGAAGTGCTGGTCGATCTGTGCCACAAGCACGGCATCTTATTTATTGCCGATGAGGTGCAATCCGGTTTCGGGCGCACGGGAGCGTTGTTTGCCAGCCAGCGGTACGGGATCGAGCCTGACATTCTTGTGACCGCGAAGTCGCTGGGCGGCGGACTGCCTCTTGCTGGTGTAACGGGGCGCGCGGAGATTATGGATGCCCCTGGAGTTGGCGGATTGGGCGGGACGTTTGCGGGAAATCCGCTCTCGTGTGCGGCTGCCCTTGCAGTGCTCGACTTATTCGAGCGGGAAGACTTGCTCTCGCGAGCCGACGAGCTTGGTGACCATTTCCAGCGGCGCGCCCGTGAATGGCAGTGTCGCTGGCCAATCATCGGTGATGTGCGCGGACTGGGCGGGATGCAGGCGATCGAATTGGTACAGTCGCAAGACACAAAGATTCCAGCGACCGAGGAAACCAAGAAGATCAC
>QIAL01000483.1 GCA_003225535.1 Acidobacteriota bacterium
CACCGTGCGCGGGCAGGGAGATATGCTGGTGTATCGCGCGCGATGTTGCAACCCAATTCGCGGCGAGGGCATCGTCGGCTACATCACGCGCGGCAAGGGCGTGGCGGTACATTCGGTGAGCTGCCCGAATGTGACGAATCTGCTTTACGAGCCGGAGCGGAAGATCGATGTGGAGTGGGCTCGCGACGATAGCACGCCGACCGCCTATCCGGTGAAGCTCACCGTTTTCTGCGACGACAAATTTGGCATGCTTAAGAACATCACGGGCGTGATCGGGGACGCGAAGAGCAATATCCGCAACATCGCCGCCCATACGGCGAACAGCCAGGCGAGTGTCGAAGTCGTCCTCGACATCTCAGATTTGAAGCATCTGGAGCAGATAATCGTGGGGCTAAGAAAAATTCCCGGCGTGCACGAAGTGCAGAGACTGCAAAAAATCTAAGCAGTTCTTGTTGCCAGTTCTCAGTTGCCAGTCGGAACCCAAAATCCGGTGATCGTTCCTATGTTACCCTAGCCCGCAGCGATCTGTTTTGGCTGAGAACTGACAACTGGGAACTGAGAATTGTTTTCATGCGCGAAATTATATCCACCAAAGACGCCCCGCAAGCCATCGGCCCGTACTCGCAGGCCATCAAAGCCAACGGATTTGTTTTCGTTTCCGGACAAGTAGCCATTGATCCGGCAACACAGCAGGTCATTACTGGCGATGTCGCGGCGCAGACGGATCGCGTCTTGCGCAATCTTTCTGAGATTCTGGAAGCCGCCGGAAGTGGGCTAGGAAAAGTGGTCCGCTGTGGTGTGTTTCTGAAAAGCATGAACGATTTCGCCGCAATGAACCAGGTCTATGGAAAGTACTTCAGCTCCGCACCACCAGCGCGGTCAACTGTTGAAGTCTCGCGTTTGCCCAAAGACGTGCTCGTCGAAATTGATGTGATCGCATTGGAGTAGGAAATAAAACCGCAGAGGTCGCAGGGGACGCGGAGAAAATAACAGATTTCGCAGTTATTAATTAGTTCTAAGATTTCCCTCTGCGTCCCCAGCGTCCACGACGGTTTTGGTTCCCCTCCGAAAAAGGGATTCATGATGAAGATCAGAGTCAGTTTTGCGGCAATTCTCCTTGCGGCAGGCCTCCTGTGCGCGCAGACTTCTAACCACAGAACGACTCCAACACGTGTGCCCAACACCAATGCTCCCACGAAGGTCACGGGCGACGGCGTCAAGACGGACTCCGGACTGCAATATTGGGACATCAAGGTTGGCACCGGCGACGAGGCGAAGAGCGGCGATCACGTGAAAGTGCATTACACCGGGTGGTTCACAACCGGAAAGAAGTTCGACAGTTCCGTCGACGCCCACCAGCCATACAGTTTCACGCTCGGGCAAGGGAACGTTATCAAAGGTTGGGACGAAGGCGTGGCCGGCATGAAGGTCGGCGGCAAGCGGCAGTTGCGCATTCCGCCGCAACTGGCCTATGGAGAGAACGGATACAGAGGCATTGTCCCGCCCAATGCTACGCTGATCTTTGACGTGCAGCTTTTGGCCGTCACACCGGCCGCTGCAACTCCTGCGCCAGCCAAAGAATAACTAGCGTCCAGGACACTGAGATTTCCCTAGACGCACTCTTCCCTCGCCATGGCTTGATGAATTCCGATCAGCTTTGCGGTGGATCGAATTCTAGGCTTTCACGACTTTACCGCTGCGCAGGCAGGACGTGCAGACGCGGATCCGCTTTCCCTGGCCATTGACCTTGGCGTGCACCGGACGTAAGTTGACGTTCCAACGCCGCTTGGTGACGTTGTGGGCGTGGCTGATGCGGTTTCCCGCTTGCGGCTTCTTGCCGCAGATATCACATTGCTGTGCCATTGGACTGCTGCTCCCAGAAAGTTTCAGATCGTGTAGGGCAAACCTAGATTTTACAGGAAGATGAACAGATTCGCCAACATGGGTCCTATGCGATACTTATCCCATGCAGTCCCCGCTTCAATCGCCTACTGCGTCTACCGATCCCAAGTCGGTGAAGGTGCATCTCACTACCGGGGCCGGAGTGGACATCGAGTGGGGGGACGGGCACGTGTCGCATTATGGCTTTGTCTACCTGCGGGATGCCTGTCCGTGCGCGATGTGCGAGGAAGAGCGCGGCAAGGCCGGGCGGCGTCCGGGCGATCCGGCAACGGTAAAGCCGGGGGCATTGCTGATCTTTAAGCCGACCGCCAAGCCACTCTCGGCCGAGGGCGTGGGAAAGTATGCCATCAAGTTCTCCTGGAACGACAACCACGACCTCGGGATCTACTCATGGAAGTTTCTGCGGGAAGTGTGTCCCTGCGAAGAGTGCAAGAGGTCGCGCGCCGCAGTCTAGGCGCTATACGAATTTGGTCGAACGCTGGCACGGAAGGTGTCTAAATCCTTAGTGGCGCCATGAGTTCGTCAAAGTCCAACCCGGCTGTGCAGGCTGTCGCGAGCGAGATGCTGGCGGAACTGCACGCCAAGGCCGGCTGCGAACGAATTGGGCTGACCCGCGAATCCTTTTCGGTGATCCTCTGCGAAGTTGCGACCAAGTACGGCGCCTCGTCAGGGGATGAAGCGCGCACCTTCTTCCTGAGCCTGCGAGTCGATGAATTGGCCTTAGCCCGCGCCTGTGCCGCGGGAGAAAATTCCGCCTGGGAGATCTTCCTGACCAGGTACCGGGAGAAGCTGTATCTCTCGGCGCTCCGCATTGCGCGCGAAGACTCGGCTGCGCGGGAATTGGCCGACACGCTGTACGCGGATCTATACGGCACCACCACGCGGGAAGGCCAGCGCGTCTCGAAACTCGCTTCCTATACGGGGCGGGGATCGCTCGAAGGATGGCTTCGCACGGTTCTCGCGCAGGAATACGTGAACCGTTACCGCCGCACTAAGCGGCTGGTCAGTCTGGATGAAGAGTCCGAGGAGGGCATCCAGTTTCGTGCTCCTGACCCCCAGCCGGTAACTCCCTCCGACAGTCGGCTGGCGCGCGCGACGGATGAGGTGCTGGCGGGGTTGCCAGCCGAGGACCGTATGGTCCTCAGCGCGTATTATCTGGATGATCGAACCCTGGCGGAGATTGCCCGCATCCTGGGCGTCCACGAGTCGACCATCAGCCGCAAGCTGGATAAGTTGGCGAAATCGTTGCGGAAACAAATCGTCGCTGCGTTGGTCAAAGGTGGAATGTCGCGGCGGCAGGCAGAGGAAGCCTTGGAGGTCGATGTTCGTGACCTGCAGGTCGATATTCGGCGCAGTCTGGCGCAAGAAACCCCGCCTTCCGCGTTCTCAGAGAAGAGAGTGGAGGCTAGGGTCCCGGAAGGCGAAGGTTAGGCGAAATGAAGTGGTCTGCGGTGTGCCCACCTCGGGCGGGCGAGTCGGCGCACTCCACAGCCTCCGGGATTAGGGGCACGAAGAAGTGAGGAGATGGAGAAAGTACCCAAAATCGTTGGAGAACGGCTGAAGGCTGCGGCGGTCGCGGTCGATCATCCCGACCCGAATGTGCTGACGGCGTTCTCCGAGCACTCGCTGCCCGAACTGGAACGAAGCCACGTTCTGGAGCATTTGGCTCGATGCGGCGAGTGCCGGGACGTTATCGCGCTTGCGTTGCCTGCTGAGGAACCCGCCATCGCGGTGGTCCGTCCGGTTCGAGGCAGGTGGCTTACCTGGCCCCGGCTTCGGTGGGGGTTGGTCGCGGCAGGTGTCATCGTCGTTGGTTCGTTCGGGATCCTTCACTATCGCGCGACCTCGCGTCCAGCCATGGTTGCTTCGTACCAAGCGTCGCGGGCAGAGGAAAGCTCGGAGCAGGCTAAGAAACAAACAGAGCGATTGCCCGCAACTCCGGCAGCACCGGCCAACGAGGAGGAGAAATCTCCTCAGAACGGACTCCTGGATAGCGAAGTCAAATCCAAACCTGCTCCAGAAGCAAAAGAGTTCGACCGTTTAGAGCAATTCGCAAAATTGCAGCCGCCGCCGCGGGATCAAAGGCCTGACGCTGATGGCAGCAGGGGCAGGTTGCGCCCTCAAGCACTGGCGCACGGCCCCAAGCCACCGACGCAACAGTGGCAGCAGAACGCAATCGCGAATGCGAATAACAATGCGTACGCGTTTCAGTCGCAGACGCCTGCTCCGGCGGTGCCTCCGGAATTTGCCCGGAAGCAATTACCCAATCAGGTTGTCTTCTCGACCCCGGCACCCGCACCTTCGACGGCAGGCTCACCGGTTGGCGGCCCAGTGACCGACAAGAAGATTCAGGATCTCGACACTCTCGCAGTGAACGGCCGCTCGGTAACGGCGCTAAAGACCAGTGGCGCCAATGCTGGGGCTGAGGTCGCACGGGCCAAGCCTGCCGAGGCGATGCCGAGTGCGAACGCCACGAACCCTCAACTGACCGACGCTTATGCAGTATCAACGGTCAACGGCAGCAACTTCTCGCAGACAGCGGCCTTGGCACCGGAGAGTGCGCGCTGGTCGATCAATGCCATGGGCGGTTTGCAGCGATCCCTCGATCAGGGCAAGAGCTGGCAGGATGTAGATGTGATCGGCGCAGTAGGAATCACGAGTGGAGCGAACATGCCCATGGCCATGAAATCCTCTCGCGAAAAAGGGCTCGCCAAGGACAAGGCAGAAATGAAACAGGCGCGCGTCGTTTTCCGTGCGGTGTCTGCCAACGGACCTGACGTGTGGGCGGGAGGATCCAGCGGACGTCTCTATCACTCGACTGACGCAGGCGGGCATTGGGTGCAGGTTGTGCCGACGTGGTCCGGAGTGGTTCTGACCGACGATATCGTGAGCCTGCAGTTTGCTGATCCGCTGCAAGGCCGAATCGTGACATCTTCCAGCGAAATATGGACTACTTCTGACGCGGGCCAGACTTGGCAAAAGCGATAGCCGTCTAACCTACTTCATCTGCAATAGTTACCTCCGCTTTCTGCCTTAGCTCTGCGCTAATCCTGTTACCGAAGTGACGTTTACACAAGAATAGTAGACATCTACTATCCAATTCGTAGTTTGGCAGTTCTGGGGGAGGGCTGCCGAGGCGTCCTGGACTGAAAAGGTCAGGGCGCTTTTTCCTTTTGGACTGGTTTTTTCGGCGAGTGGCGATTCCGCCTCAATCAAGCGTTCATTTCGGGCGAAGGACGAGATAGTGCTCATCGATGAATTCCCCGTTGATGTTCAGGGCCCGCGGTTCTGTGACGAAGGATTCAAATCCTAACGAGCGATAGAGTGCAAGTGCGGCGGTCTGCGTGTTTGTAACTGAGAGCAATACTGTTCGTAACTTCCCTACTGAGACCCCCGGCACGTCGCACAATACCCGCCGATCTCAAGCCGCGAGATAAGCACCCGAAAGCGGCAATCCTTTTCGACCTGTTGCTTGAGTCTCTCGAAGCTGTCGCTCACGAACTCGGTGATCTTGCCGCAGCGAAGGCAAGCCATGTGAATGTGGTCGCGTCCCAGACGGCGCTCGTAGTAGTGGCCCTCACCGTTGATATGCATCAGGTCGAGTTCATCGATTAAGCCATGACGCTTCAGGAGCCGCAACGTGCGGTAGACAGTGCTGCGATCTACGCTGGCATCGATCTTTTGCGCCTTGCGGAGAATCTGGCTGGCATCGAGGTGCTTGCTCGCTGTTTCCATCACGCTGAGAATGGCCCGGCGCTGCTGGGTCATGCGTATTCCCCGCTCGGCAAAGTGGGCCTGCAATCGGCCAGGAACTTCGGTTTGAGGCAATGGCATGCGATGACTCCACGGTTGTCGCAACTGGTCGCAACGAGAATGCAACGGATTTTCTCGCCATAGCTGGACAGGGATGCAGCTTCTCCTGCATCATGGGGATGTCCAGGTAGATGCGACTGAGTTGCAACTAGATTATATATCGTCTGTTCCTGCACCTGTTCCTATTTCGCGATGAAAACAATTCCGCACTCTTTCGGATACGGTTGGCTCGTATTGTCTGCAATGGCGTTGCTTGCGCTGGGAGGACTTCCCGCTCAGGCTCAAGAGAGCCCTTACTTCATCAGCTACGATCACTATCTCGAGGAACCGGGCAGCCTCGAGGTCGAGTACTTCTCCAATTTGGCTACACAACGCGGAGGTCGAGACTTCGACGCCTATTGGATCGAGTTCGAATATGGCGCGACGGCCTGGTGGACCACCGAACTCTACCTCGACGCGCAGAGTACATTCGGCGACAGCACTATTTTCACCGGCTTCCGACTGGAAAATCGCTTTCGATTGCTCAAGAGCGAACATGTTATTAATCCCGTGCTCTACGTCGAATACGAGCAGATCAGCGAAGCCGACAAG
>QIAL01000484.1 GCA_003225535.1 Acidobacteriota bacterium
CGTTCAGATTGTCGATCAAAGCCTGATCGGACGTCGCTTCGACCAAACCGAGTCCGAATATAGGCGTCGGAATGCGGAAGATCACGTTGCCTTGCGCCACCGCAGTAGCGAAGTCCGGCTGTGCCAGCGTGCAGCCCGGCGCATCCGAACGGCCCTGGATGGTGTAGAGATCGTGCACGCCGCCGTCCGGTGTGCCATTCGCATTCTTAACGAATCGCGCTTCCAGCATCGGGCCGTTCGGGGTGACGAAGGATGGAATGGTGTTCGTCGCGCCATTAAGCATGGCCAGCGCAATCTGCGGATTGGTAATTGCATTTTGCGGATTGTTCAGCCCCGGACTGCTACCGCCGGGAGCCGGTTGGGCATGACACTGCGTACAACTATTGCCGTTGAACGCAGGGCCGAGGCCGGAGCCCGGTTCGCCCGCGATTGTGCCAGAGACGGAATCGATCTCTTGCAGCACTTGGGACGCCTGGTTGAACAATGCCTGTTCATTACCGTTGAGGGTTGGATAGAAACTGCCTGCGCCTGCGGGGCCGGGACGCGGCCCTGGATCGTTCTGTGCGGAGAGATCCAAACTCGCGAGGAGAACTGTGGCAAAGCAGAAAGCGACAGGGGACAGCTTTCGACACTTCATGAACAACCTCCTGGGGATGGACACACGTGTGCCTTGAGAGTGCGGCACAGTTTGCGAAGCGGCGCGGGGTCTATCCGCTGTTCTGATCAAGCTACGAGCCGGCCACAACGAAACCGGTCCCGCGCCCCACCGCGAACGAACAGCGCTATGGGAGAGATGGGAGCCCCAAGTGGATTTCTATCCTCGGATGAGGAAAGAATGGGACAACATTGCGGGGGAATCTATTCCTTGTACAAACTGCGGTCAAGGGCTTACAAGTTCATGTTGCGTTTTTAAATGCTGCCGATTTTTGTTTGGTAAACGACCGATCGAGCGGTTCAAACTTCGTGATGCTCGGGCTTTTTCAGGGACTCACTCCAATTGTTTGCGGAGTTCCCGGCGAAGAATTTTTCCCGACGCGGTCTTCGGAACCGCGTCGAGGAAGTGCACCTCACGCGGTTGCTTGTAGTGCGTGAGGCGATCGGCTACGAACGAGCGAAGTTCATCCTGGAGCTTGCCGCTTTCGACGAATCCGTCTCGCAGGGCGACGAATGCCACTGGGACCTCGCCCGCGTCCTCGCATCGACGGCCGACTACTCCGCACTCTTTGACCGCGGGATGCTCGAGCAGCACGGCTTCGACTTCGGCGGGCGCTACGGCGAATCCCTTGTACTTGATCATCTCTTTGCGGCGATCGACGACGCGGTAGAAGCCCTCGCGATCGCGCGTGACGACATCTCCTGACCAGTACCACCCGTCGCGCAACACTGCAGCTGTGGCCGCGGGTTCTTTCCAGTAACCCAGCATGAACTGCGGTCCGCGCATCACCAGTTCTCCGGGCAAGCCGGATGGCGCTTCCGTAAGGTCATCCGGCCTGTCCGCCGGATCAATTTCAGATTGCATCAGCACTCGGCAGTCGGTTTGCGCGAGCGGCTGCCCGATCGAATCCGGCCGGTAGAGTTCGGGATCGAGGAATCCGACATGGGTGACCGGAGAGGCTTCGGTCATACCGTACCCTTGGCAAACGAGAATGCTGGTCAGAGCGGTGAAGCGCCTTGGAAGTTCGGGTGCGAGTGGCGCGGCACCTGACTTCACCCAGCGCACTTGATGCTCTCGCGGAAACTTTCCGGCTTCGGCGGCCTGGCAGAGCGCATTAATGGCAGGCGGGACGAGCGGCATCATCGTGATCGCTTCATCGATCATCACGCCGGTGAGTTGTTCCACATGGAAGCGCGGCATCAGCACCAGTTTCGCGCCGAGCACGAGCGCAGGATTGAGCATCACATTCAACCCGTAGATGTGATAGAGGGGCAGGCAGCACAGGATGTTGTCAGCGGCGTTGAGCGCAGTCGCGTTCGGTCCGAGCAGTTGATAGATGTTAGCGACCAGGTTGTAGTGCGAGAGCATGACGCCCTTGGGAAGGCCGGTCGTGCCGCTGGAATAGGGAAGAGCGGCGATTGTCTGCTGGGAAGAAGACTCCAATGTCGGACACGCGGCGGACACCGGCTTCAGCAGATTCGCGAACGGTTCGGCGGCTATCGCTGCTGATCTGGTGGTGTACACGCCTCGCAGGTTCGGCAATCCGGCGAGATTCATCCCAGCAATATTCCCGCCATCGGTGATCAAGAGGATCGCGCCCGAGTTCTCCAGTTGATATCGCACCTCGCGTTCCCGATAGGTGGGATTCAGGAGCGTGGGGATGGCTCCTGCGAGTTGCGTGGCGTGGAAGGCCGCGCAGAATTCCCAGGAGTTGCACAGGAATATCGCGACCACGTCGCCCGGCTTGACGCCTGCGGCGGAGAGACCGCGCGCAAGGGACTCGACGATTTCTCCGTATTCGGCGTAGGTGAGGCGGCGTCCGCAGGAACAGTCCACAATCGCGGTTTTCGCCGCATTCCGTCGGCAGGAGTCGAGTACGAGGTCGTGGAGGAAGAGGTTCTGCGGATCAGCGTAAAGTTGCGTGCGCAACATGCCGGGAGGGATTGTAGCGGAAAATCCCGGCATTCCGAATGGGAAAAGGAGAGAGTCCTGACTTAGCTAGCCAGCTTCCGGAGGAATTCCTGTTCGTTCATGTGATACTTGAAGGCCTTGCGACCGTCGATGAAGACCACGGGAACTTCATCGTTGAACTGGCGGCGGAGCTCGAGGTCGGTGTCAACGTCGACTTCTTGCCAGATGAACCCTCCACGGCGGGAGAGTTTGGCGAGACTTTCCTTCACCACTTCGCAAAGGTGGCATCCCTTGCGGGAATAGACGATGACGTTACGAGTGTCTGGCATGCCCGGAGAATTTTAGCGCGAGCCACGGCCGGTTTTCCATAAGTAAAAGAACCCGAAGGCCACAATATCGTTATGGTATTCCCTCGCGGTATCCCGCTATAGTGGGGCGGTAGAATCCACGCATGCACGCGCACGACAGAAAACCTCTTCGCGGTAAGACTGCGCTCATCACCGGAGCGGCTCACCGGCTGGGACGCGCGTCGGCGCTGGCCCTCGCCGAAGCCGGAGCCGATGTAGCCATCACCTTCCGCAACTCGGCCCGCGACGCTCGAGAGACTGTCGTCGACCTGTGTGGCTTGGGCGTTCGCGCCTTTGCCCTGAAATGCGATGTGACGGACGAAGCTAGCATACGCACCATGATGAAAGAGGCTGGACGCGAACTGGGACGCATCGACATCCTGGTGAACAACGCCGCCAACTACGAGACTGCTGAGTTTGAGAAGCTTACTGTCCGGCAGTGGGATGCGATTTTTGCGTCGAACACGCGCGGACCCTTTCTGGTTTCGCGCGAAGCCTTGAAATGGATGCGGCGCGACCGCGGGAAGAGTGCAGGGAAACTCGAGGCGAAGATCATCAACATGGGATCGCTCGGCGGGCTGCGGCCATGGGCGACGCACGCGCACTATTGCTCGTCGAAGGCGGCGCTGCACATGCTGACGAAAGTGATGGCCAAAGCGTTGGCGCCGGAAATTGCGGTGAACGCTGTGGCTCCGGGCATGATCGATCTGGGGGAGAAATCCGCGGCGGCCTTCATGCGCCGCATGGCCAAACAGACGCCGCTGCGGCGCAACGGGCGCGGCGAAGAAGTGGCCGCCGCTGTGTTATTTTTTGCGACCGCCCCGCAATTCATCACCGGGCAGATTTTAGCGGTCGATGGAGGATTGGGGTTGTAGCTACCCCTCGGCTGAGGTGGGATCGATCATCAGCTTCACCTCGGAGACGCTGTTGGCGGGGAATCCACCCTGGCGGGCATGTTCCCGCACCATGTCTTCGTTAGGGGCGATATAGACGCAATAAATCTTGTCCTTGGTCACGTAGCTGTGCACCCACTGAATCTGCGGACCGAGTTTGTTCAGAACACTGCAAGACTTCTGCGAGATCGCAATGACCTGATCCGGCGTGACATTCCCGATATTCGGAATATCACGCTCAATCACGTATTTCGGCATTCTCTTCCCTCCAGGCAGTGTGCGATCGCCCGTTTGATGTCTGGGAAACCGCGCCGAGGATTGTAGGCTACTACGCAGGAAATAGCCATTGACGCCGCTGCAAGGTATATTGAGTTCGGAATGAACAAATCGAAGGTCAGTTCGTCTCGTTCACCAGCGACTTCATTCAGGAAAGTCACGAAAAAGAGCGCAGCGCGCTCTCTTCGTGTGGCCGTCGCCATCATGGCTGCAGGCAAGGGAACCAGGTTGAAATCGCAACTCCCTAAAGTGTTACATGAAGTTGGGGGCAAGCCACTGTTGGAGCATGTGATTCGGGCAGCTGTGCGAATCGTTCCCGCGCAAGATGTTTACGCGATCATCGGACATGAGGCAGAGCGGGTACGTACGGCCATGCGGCACATTGGCGTCAACTTCGTGTTGCAGGCCGAGCAGAGAGGCACCGGGCACGCCCTCATGGTGGCGCGCGAAGCTCTCGCCGCGTATGACCACGTCATCGTCCTCTCCGGGGATGCACCGATGATCTCAACAGAAACGATCGGCCGGTTGCGAGACTTTCACCTGGAACAGCGGGCGGCAATGACGCTGCTGACCGCGGAGTTGGAGAATCCGACAGGATACGGCCGCGTCCTTCGCAAGAGCCCGAAGAGCGCCGAGGTGCTGGGCATCGTCGAAGAGATGTGAAAGAGCTCTATTCGAGCATCGGAGAACTTTCCACCGACAACGCGCATCGGGAGTATTACCTGACCGACATGGCTGCCGTGTTCAAGAAAGCGCGCCAGCGAGTGGTCGCGTGGAAGACATCCACTCCAAGCGAAGTATTGGGTGGCAACACGCGGGCCGAACTCGCGGACATCGATCAGGAGATCAGGCTCGCCAAATGCCGGCAGTTGATGGCGGATGGGGCCACGATCTTTTATCCAGCGACTTGCGTAATCGATGCCGACGTGGAGATTGCGGCCGATACCGTGATCGAGCCCTTCGTTCAGTTGCTGGGCAAGACGAAGATCGGCAGCAACAGCCGCGTGCGCTCTTACTCCGTGATCCGCGATTCCGAGATCGGCGACGGAGTGATGGTCCGGCCCGGTTGCATCATGGAAGACGCGCGGATCGGGCCGGGAGCGATTATCGGTCCTTATTCCCATCTTCGTCCGGGAAGCGAGATTGGCGAGGGCGCCCACGTCGGCAACTTCGTCGAGACCAAGAAGATCAAGCTGGGGAAGGGATCGAAGGCGAACCATCTCACGTACCTTGGCGATGCTGAGATCGGCGCGCGGGTTAATATCGGCGCGGGCACGATCACCTGTAACTACGATGGCGTACACAAGCACAAGACTGTGATTGACGATGACGTCTTCATTGGCAGTGACAGCACGTTGGTGGCACCGGTGCGCGTGGGCAAGGGCGCGTACGTCGGAGCGGCGTCGTGCATAACAGAGGACGTTCCAGAAGATTCACTGGCCGTCGCCCGCGGTCGCCAAGTTGTGAAAGAAGGCTGGGTGCGGCAGAAGCGGGCTGAGCGCGCAAAGCCTTAACGCAATCTTGAAAATGAAAGGCACCGGAACTAGTTCCGGTGCCTTTTTTGCACGAGGGGGATAGGGAGTTCCTAGTGGGTCACAGCCGCAAACAATTCCGAGTGCATGAGCGACTGGAATTGCTGGTCATTGGCCTTGAAGCGCACCTGCACGTTCTGGCCATCGGAATCGACCGATGTGTTCTCCACCGCAACCTTCTCGGCCGGGGTGGCGCTCACTTTCTTGTAGAGCATGTAGCCTTTGAGCAGGGAAGAGACAGTAGAGGCCGTTGTGGTATCCGAGGTGACGACCGTCATGTCAAACGTCACGCCGCTGTTGAAGTTCATCGCGTAGCGGGAGCCCATCAGACGCTTCTTGATCGTGTCGTAGTCAGCGATCTTGGAGGCATCGCCCATGGCTGAGTGCAGCGCGTTCTGCGTGCCCAGCTGGTCAAGAATGCTCCAGACCGGGGCGGAATCGACGCTGGTCATCATGTCGGCCATGGTGCCGTTCGTATCCAGGCCCAGGATCTGACCATCCCGCGTATTCAGCGCTACGCGGATGGAGGTGGCATCGCCGAACAGCAGAGTGCTGTCATCGAGGAAGCTCATGACCAGGCCGCCATCCATCGGGTAGATGTCGTTGTTGTTGTACTTCTTGGGCACGTACTTCTGCAGCTTCATCTTCTTCAACACGGCCTTCATGTTGAACGGGCCCGCGGCTACTCCGACGGTCTTGACGCCCTGCTTGCCCGAGCGAAATGAGGCGAAGGTGAGGGTGTCGACGTCTTTTTCGGGATCGAGGCCGATGCCCTTCAGCGCTGCCTCAAACTGCTTGATGTTATCGGGCATGAGTTGCTGCTTCAACTGCATGGCCGTCGGCGAATCTTTGAGAGCGCGGTAGTCCACCGAGATCAATTGCAGCAGGTCGGCGGGAACGCACGTCCGCGCCGAAGAGTTCAGCGGCATGGCGTAGGCCATGCTTACAAGGACCACAGAAGCCAGACAAACCCTCAGAAGTCTCATAACGCCTCGAATCAGAAAATGATCAGGATTGCGCACCTTTCATTGGATGCACGATCAGACCTTGTCGTTAATAGATCGATTTATTCTATTTTACTTGCATTCGGAGCGAAGCGAACAAAAGTACAGTGACCATTGACCATTTGGACGCGCCCTGGGATTGGCGCCTTCAGTCCTAGCGAGGGTCAGGATCGCCAGTCATCGTCTGGATCGCCGGGCGGAGTTCGATCGTTCGGAAAATGCTCGCGGTCAAAATTGCTATGCAGGCAGATCCCATCAAAAGCACATAGAGCAACGCGGCTCGTCCCATGGGAGACCTCGAGAATTGGGGGTGGTACGGAATCTCTGTAGGAACCCCGAGAAATGGGTTTCCACTCGCACCCGGCAAAAATATTTAGGGCCTCTCAACCCCTAGGAGCGAATCTTTGAGGTTCGCTGGCGGACCTGGTTCGCAAATGCCTGATCTTTGATGGAGGCAAGGTTGATCTCGACGTTCGCCAAAGCGCCCGTGATGGCGGCCGTGGCCAGGGCTGCGGCCGTTGTCAGATCGGATTTCATGTTCGGATTCATGATCGGCTCGAGCGACTTCGCAAGTTGCGAGATCTGGTGAGCCTTCTCCGCCACGCTCAGCGGGATGGCCGTAGCCTGTTTGAGAGCGGCTTCGATCATGGCTTCGCCAGATTTCTCGTCGGCAGCAGATTTGGCCGCCTTGTAGGCTTTCATGACTGAGTTGTAAGACTCGGCGTCGGCATCGATCGCGACCTTAAGTTCCTCGCGCAGCGGGGTGAGAGCGGCGATGGCTGCGCTGAGCTGAGACTCGTACTGCAAGTACGCCTTCTTGCCCCGTGACATCGACGAGACCATGGTTGCCAGACCCGCTGCCATCGCTCCAGCGGCAGCCGATGCACTGCCTCCGCCGGGTGTGGCGGTCGGAGCCGCGAGTTGCTCAACGAAGGACTCGACTCCAGCGCGTAGACCCCCTACTGCCATCTTGCCACCCATCACGGCGGCGAGCCGGTTCTCGAGAATCAAGGACGAGTCAAAGTTCTCGACTTGCAGAAACCACTCGGCGGCATCTTCCAGCGCCTTCTTCGGGATCAGCCCGACAATTTCGCTCGAGACTGGCATGACGCCGTAGCGGGCGGCCTCGCGCTTAACGATCTCGAACACACGGTGGATGGGCGTCTGCTCGAAATCGGTCAGGTTCATCGATACCTGAGCCTGGCCGCGCACCAGGAAACCCGCGCCTTTCACGAAACGCAAGCCGCCGCTGGAAAAGCGGACAGCCTTGGCGATCTTCTTGGCGATGTCAACGTCCGGAGTATTGAGGAAGACGTTGTAAGCGATGAGAAATTTGCGCGCTCCAACGACGGTTGCGCCGGCAGTGGGATGCACGCGCGGTTCGCCGATATCAGGCCGGCGGGCGGGATTGGTCGCGATCTCGGCCCGGATTCCTTCAAATTGCCCGCGGCGGATATTTTCCAGGCCCTGGCGTTCCGGAATTCTCGCGGCCGACTCATAGAGATACACGGGAATCTGATAGCGCTTCCAGATCTCTTTGCCGACATGATTAGCAATCGCGACGCAGTCTTCTACGGTGACACCGTCAATAGGAATGAACGGCACGACGTCGGCGGCTCCCATTCGCGGATGCGCACCGGAGTGAACGTTGAGGTCGATCAACTCGGCGGCTTTGCCCACGCCGCGAATCGCGGCCTCCTGAATGGCGTCGCCGTCGCCAACCAAGGTGATGACGCAGCGGTTGTGGTCGGCATCCATCTCGCGATCGAGCAGATATACGCCGTCCATTTTCATGGCTTCAACAATCGCGTCGACTTTCGACTTGTCCCTTCCTTCTGAAAAATTTGGGACACATTCCACCAGAGTTTGCATACGCGAGAAGCATATCCGGCGCGAAACCTCGCTGCAAGCGGGCACCGCGTTCAGCTGACCCCTTCAGGTGCGGAAGACTCCTCTGTGTACCTCTGTGCCTTCTGGGGTTCGTGTTTGTGTCTTTTGAATCACAGCGAGTACAGAGATGCACAGAGGAGATCGCTCGATTGTCCAGGAGCAGCGCCAAACCAACCAGAAGTGCCGTTATAGTTCACGACATAGATTGCCAATCCGTTGGCGGTGATCTGAATCGGCCTATCATTCTCCTGCCATCCTTTTAGCTCGCGGGCAGCCGATCCCCCTTCGACCGGGAGAATCTGTGGAAGGCCCTTATCACCGCGCGTGAGAAGGAACTTCCCGTCCGGGGTGATTAACCCGCCGACCCCTTCAGGAGTGAGAGGTTGCAGTTTGCCGGAATCGGGGTTGAATATGAAGACGCGCACTTGATGCCCAGGTTCGTTGGCGGTCACCACGACTCGACGGCTATCGGCGGCGAATCCCTGAGGCACAAGGTTCTCGACTCCCGGTATTTTCAATTCTCTTATTTCCCCAGCTCCGGTGGGAATGAGCCAGCGGCGACGTGGGTTAGCCTCGGTCACCGCAACCACCCATTTCTGATCCGGGGAGAGCGCGACAGCATAGCCTTCGCCCAGGCGCACGGCAGCGGCGCCATCTGTTCTTCTGAGGAAAATCGTCCCCAGCGAACCTCCACCCTTTCCACCTTCGTGAAACACCACTTCTTTCCCGTCCGGGGACATGTCGACCAGGACAGCCCGGTCGAGCCAGGTGAGTTCTCTCTCCTGCGTGCCCGGCGAGCTGGAGAAGAAGATTTTGCGCTCGCGATCGTCGATCGTAATGATGGCCGTACCGTCCGCCGAGACGTCGTGGAGGGTCAAGTCCCCCGGAGCCGCCGCCAGAAGACGGAACTTGCCCGACATGTTCACGGCCATCAGGCGCCGGGCGATCGTGGTGCTCGTAGGGTCGGCGGTGAACCACACTTCGTCACTCTTCGGCGCCCAGGCCAGCCCGTACAGGCTGGAAAAGCTTCCAAACGATTTCGCCTTAGTTCCGTCGGAATCAATGATGGTAATTGCGCCGCGATCATCACCCCTCCGCTGGTGTTCACAAAACGCGATCTGCTTGTCGTCACGCGAGATTCGTGGATGACTGATCCAGCCCGGTGCGCTCACCTTGTAGACAACCTTGCCCACCGGATACTCGATGCGGTTCTCGTTGCCGACGGTCCGCACTACGAGCAGGTGCGATCCATCGGGAGACCAATCCGACCATTCCACGTTCTCCAACATCTCGCGAGGCGCCGTGCCCCCAGTGAGGGGTGTTCGTCCCAAGGTGCCCTGGGTGCCGAAGAATCCCGCGAGCCCGGTGGGCCTGACCGAAACCGCTAGTTCTCCTGTCGAGGAGATTCCGAACAGATCTACCTGACTCAAGCCGAGAGGACGCGATTCGATAACATCCGCTCGCGTCGAGTAGAGTTCCGGGGCCAACCCGGCCCATGCCGCACTGTAGATTACGGTGTGGTTATCCGGTGCAAAACGCGCGCTCAGCACTGTTCCCTTACGGAAAGTCAGCTGGTGGTAGGTCACTTCAGAAGATGTCTTCGCCCGGTGGCCAACCATGTAACCGAAGGACGCCGCCAAGGCCGCGAGCAGGACCGCGATAGGCAACTGAAAACGGCGTACGCGCTGAACCGCCGTTGGTTGAGCAATCTTTCGCGTCGAAGAACCAGAGCCCGGAGTCAACGACTCAAGATCAAACGCGAGATCGCGTGCCGACTGAAACCGTTGGTCAGCGTTCTTTTCCAGGCAGTGCCGTACGATGCGATCCAGTGCTGGAGAAATGCTGCGATTGATCTCCGTCAGTTCGGGCAGGTCTTCCTTCAGGATGGCGGTCATCGTCTCGGCAGCCGTATCCCGGCGGAAGGCGCGCTGGCCAGAGAGCATCTCGAACAGAATCGATCCGAATACAAAGATGTCAGATCGATGATCTACCGCCATGCCGCGCACCTGCTCCGGCGACATGTAGCCGGCGGTGCCGAGGACTTGCCCCGCTTCGGTCAGGGAAAGGTCTGCCGAGGTCAAGGTCTGCACACTGCTGTTCGGCCCGGAGGAGCCGCTTCGCGTTGTTTTGGCCAAACCAAAATCTAGGATCTTCACGAGTCCGTCTTTAGTGAGGAAGATGTTTTCTGGTTTCAGATCGCGATGGATAACTCCTTTGTCGTAGGCTGCGGCCAGACCGTGCGCCACATGTATGGCGATGTCTACCGCCTTTCGCGTGGACACAACTCCGCCCTGTAGACGTGCTCGCAACGTCTCTCCTTCCAACAGTTCGGTAACCATGTAGGGAGCTCCGTCATGAGTCCCGATGTCGTGCACGGCCAGAATGTTGGGATGGCTGAGAGCAGCCACGGTACGCGCTTCCCGTTCGAAGCGCTGCAGGCGGTCAGCGTCGGTCGCGAAGGACGCGGGCAGGACCTTGATGGCGACGATCCGGTCGAGACGAGTGTCGCGAGCGCGATACACTTCGCCCATCCCGCCCGCGCCCAAAGGCGCCTGAATTTCATAGGGACCGAGTCTTGTGCCGGAATCGAGGGGCATGGGTGGGCGCCATTATAACGTGCAGGTGTTCAACTACTCGATTCCTGGACGGATCGTCGCCTAA
>QIAL01000485.1 GCA_003225535.1 Acidobacteriota bacterium
AATCCGCCTTCAATTTTCTTACGAGCAGGTTTCTAAGCCTTCGTACCGCGGGGGAGATCTCCCGCACGCTGATACCGCCGAAGCCCAGAACCATTCCCTGACACGCCTGTCCCATGTACGCACGGGAAAGTGGCCACAGTGCCAGGTTTTGACGAGCGCCATCCCATGCGATTTCTTCGTCTCGAAGTTTATTTTGCAGCATCACGGTTAGATGCATCCCGGCTGCGTCCCCGACGACCTCCCCCATTTCACCGAGGCTGTCGGTCAGGTTCTCGAACAAGACTTGTCTCAATCCGCCATAGTGGACCCGCATCCTGCGTAAGTGACGGGCAAAGTGGCCCTCGTCGATGAAGTCGGCGAGTACTTGTTGATAAAAGGTCGGCTGGCCCAGATCCATGACACGACGCATGGTGACAAAACGGTCGATCAAGTCCGGCGGAACGACAATGTACCCGAGCCGCAGGGAAGGAAAAACTACCTTGCTGAACGTTCCGATGTACACGACTCGGGAATTCTTGTCGAGCCCTTGCAGAGAAGGGATCGGCAGGCTCTCGTAACGATATTCGCTGTCGTAGTCATCCTCGATGATCCACGCGCCCGAGTTGTGCGCCCACTCCACCAACTGTAGGCGCCGCGCCGCGCTCATCGTTACGCCGAGCGGGAACTGGTGCGATGGCGTGACAAACGCAGCCCGCGCCTTTCGACACTTCCTGACGCCGGCCGGAACATCGAGACCTTCGCCATCCACCGGGATCGGCTCCGGACGGCATCCGTTCAAAGTGAAAATATCCCGGGCCAGTCGATAAGTGGGATTTTCGATCCACACCCGATCGCCCGGGCTGAGAAGAACGCGTGTCGTGATCTCGAGCGCCTGCTGGGAGCCGTTCACAATCAGGATCTGCTCAGGTTCGCAGCGCACCGCGCGCGCCGTTCGGAGATAATTCGCGATCGCCTGCCGCAGCGCTTTGTGGCCCATCAGGTCGCCATAGGTGAGAGATTCGGCGTTGGCGCTTCGCGACCGCCGCGCGATCAACCCTGACCAAATCTGCAAAGGGAATTGATCAAAAGCCACCTGTCCAACGCGGAACGGTCCGCAGAGGGACATCCACGGCAAGTTTTCCTTCCGTGGAAGCAGCGAGCAGCGATTCGAAACCAGACGAGGACCCACTCGCTCCGCTGCACTCCCATCAGCCATCGGCCGGGTCGACGTCAACTGCTCGGGAAGGGAGCCCGAAATAATGGTTCCGGCTCCTACCCGGCTCTGCAGATAGCCTTCGGCCAGCAATTGCGCATACGCATTGAGCACCGGAAACCGGGAAACGCCCATCTCGGAGGAGAAGACGCGCGTGGAGGGAATTCGCTGCCCCGGACGGAGCCGGCCATCCAGGATGGCGGCGCGGAACGAGTTGTAGATTTGCCGGTGAAGAGGCTGGGAAGCTCTTCGATCCACAGCGATCATGGGCAACAAACCGGAGGCCACCCGCTTCATTTCCGGAGATCATAGTGGTTATGCCAAAGACGCGTCAAGTGGGTATTGAATGTGACCACTTACGGTGCCAACCTATCCTCAAGCAATCTCGAAACCACGCCAGCGGGGAGAGTTTCTATGTCACGGATTCGCCATTGCGTGGAGTGTCCCAAGTGCCTTACGCGATATCTCATTTCGTTCAGTCCATACAGCAATGGCGCCTACCTGCGGCCTGCGGTGAATGCGTCCTCGGATGAGTACATCCTGTACTGCTCCTGCGGGCGGGGCGTTGGAGTCAGCCGCTGGCGAGCGAGCGAAGTGATGGCTTGCAAGGTTTCGAACGCAGCTTTCAAGCGGGGCTTTGGAACATCGGTTGAGATTCGGCCGGTGCCCAAAGCGAGGGAGTCGTGGTCCTTTGATGCGTCTCAATATCTGAACGACTGGAAATCGCCGGACCGGCGCAAGGGCACATCCTGAGCAGTTGGTTCGGCGTTGATCGGGCAGCAACTGAAGAGAGAACAAATGTTCGTCGCCCGCATCGGACTCCGCCTCCGGGTGTAATCGCCCGATTACATCCAACCATCTCGTAAGCTACAAAATGCATTACGCTTGATATCCCCATGCACACAATCATTCTCGCCGCATTGTTGGAGTTCTCTCGCACCCCGGTCTCCATGTGCACTGCCGGCATTCTGCTTTTCCTGATTGCCCTGTGGGCTGCCAAGGCCGATATCGCGGGGGCCCGGGGCCTCGACAAGATCGTAGTCTTGAGCAATTTGTGTTTCGCCGCCCCCTTAGCGGTCTTCGGCGCACTGCATCTCTCCGGCGTAGATTTCGTCCTGCCCATTGTGCCCTCGTATATGCCATGGCGATTGTTCTGGGCTTATTTCGTGGGCTTCGCATTGCTCGCCGCGTCCTTGAGCATCGCCACAAAAATTCAGGTGCGCTGGTCCGGCCTGCTGTTCGGGATCATGATGTTTCTTTTCGTGGCGATGTTGGATCCCCGGGGAGTTCTCGCCCACCCCAGAGACAGGTTTGTATGGACGTTGGTCCTCCGCGAAAGTTCGTTCGGGGGTGGAGCCTGGATTTTCGCGGGAAATGCAATGCGCGAGCAAGGTCGTGGGCAAGGCGGAAGCAAGCTCATTCTCGTGGGCCGCGTGATAATCGCGATCGCCGCGATATTTTATGGCGTTGAACATTTTCTGCACCCAGCGGGTGCCCCCGGAGTCCCGCTCGAAAAACTGATGCCCACGTGGATTCCGGCGCGCCTGCTCATCGGCTATCTGACGGGCGCAATTCTCTTCGTTGGCGGCGCAGCCATACTCCTGGCTAGGAAATCTATGGGCCGATCCTGATCGCGTCGATGTTAGACTCGAGCACCGCGGTCAAAGTTGAGGGGATCAACTACTTCTTCGACACGCTGCTGTTCGCCGGAGTGATTCTCGCCCTCGCCAGCGCGACGCCACGCACGGACTAAAATGCCGCCCTCGCTGCTTCAGTTGTATCTGGCCTGCTTCATCCACAGCGCAGTACCGACTGTGGCGATGCCCCAGATCTAATCCGATAGTCAGTTCTGCTGCGAAATATTCCTGCAATCTGACAAATTCGTAGTCTCCACTCCGTAATCTCGAACCCGCGCCTGCTCTACTGGAGATCCCACTGGATCGTGGTGCCGAGCACTGTGAACACGGGGCCGAAGGTGAGTTGGCCCGCGCATCCACCCGCTTGGCCGCACAATGTCCATTGCCCAGCCAGTTGCACTCCGGCCTGGGAAAATATGTTCCATTTATCCTCGATGATGTCGAGCGAGATTTGTCCCCCAACTTGCACGCCGCCCGCGAAACTCGTTGGCGCAAGATTCGTCAGGAGCAGGACCTGGCCAAAAAGGGCGGTATGAAATCGCCCGCGAGAATAAGGGTCGGCGTTTCTGACTGTTGAAACTTGGCTGAAAGGCGCCCCCGAACTCCCAGTGGGGTCCTTCCGACGCGGTGCGATAGACGATTCCGAAGCTGACTTGTCCGGTGAGGACTGAAGCAGAAGGACCGGCCGTCGAGAAAAATGGCGGCGGCGTTAGCCCTGCTGCCGGCTGGGCCTGAAACAGCCAATGCTTGTTCGCTGGCGTCGGTGTCGGAGTTGGCACAACCGGAGTCACCGACGGACGCGTCGGTGCAGGTTTTGGAGTAACAGGGCTCGGGTTAGGGTTACGAGAAATCGTTCCTTCAATCACCAGGACGCGCATCGCCAGCGCCTTACGGGTGTCATCTCCAACTTTGCCGTCGACTAACTTCAATTTGAAGTCGCGCTGGAATTGCATCACCGCAGCCTTGGTGCGTTTGCCGAATATGCCGGTCTTGGTCTCCAGCGGCAAGATATTCTTGCCGTCCAGAATAACTACCTGGTCGGCGAGCGCAGCATTCAGATTCCTTTGCAGCCGCCGAACTTCTTCGCCACGACTGCCCTCAAGCAAGAGTTCCGCCATTGGAACCTCCTCACGTGCCGTCAAGAACGGCTGATATTGTATCGATGTTCCGCCTGTTTGCAACTCCCCCGGATGAACCCAAGTCAGAGCGGGCGCCTTGAGTTATCCCCACCTACTCTTCGTTGTACAATTTGACGCCATATCGACCCGGGAAAACGGGCCCCGATAGAGCACGCGAAACTTACGTCGGACATCCACATGCACACGCCCAATGCTCGCCGCATTTTTTGTGATGTCTCGCACGGTCGTTTCGATGTGCAGCGTCGGCATCCTTCTTTTCCTGATTGCGCTGCGGGCTGCGAAAACTGATATGGCGCGGGCGCGCGGTCTGGACAAGATCGTGGCCTTGAGCAATTTGTGTTTCGCCATCCCCCTGGCGGTTTTCGGCGCCCTGCATCTCTCGGGCGTGGAATTCGTCCTGCCGGTGGTTCCCTCGTATATGCCATGGCGCTTGTTCTGGGCATATTTTGTGGGCGTCGCGTTGCTGGCCGCATCCTTAGAGCATTGCCACAAAAGTTCAGGCGCGCTGGTCGGGCCTGCTGTTCGGCATCATGATGCTTCTTTTCGTGGTGACGCTGGACACCAGAGGCGCTCTCGCCCACCCCAGAGATAGGTTTGTGTGGACGTATGTTCTCCGTGAAAGCTCGTTCGCGGGTGGAGGCTCGGTTCTTGCGGGAAATGCCCTGCGCGAGCAAGGTCGCGGCCAAAGCGCGCTGATAACCGTGGCCCGCTTGATCATCGCAATCGCAGCCATATTCTATGGCATTGAGCATTCTCTGCACCCAACGGGCGTACCCGGAGTCCCGCTCGAAAAAATGATGCCTGCGTGGATTCCGGCACAGATGCTCATTGGCTATCTGACGGGCGCGATTCTTCTGATTGCCGGGGTAAGAATTCTGCTGGCCAAGAAGACGCGCCTGGCAGCAACGTATCTCGGCATTTTGGATTCTGCTGCTGGTCTTGTTCATCTATGGTCCGATTCTGATCGGTTCGCTGGCCGACCCGAGCACCGACATCAAGATTGATGGGATCAACTACTTCGCGGATACCCTTGTTTGGCGGAGCGATTCTCGCCCTCGCCACCGCATCGCCGCGCACGGATTGAAGGGGCGATTGCGATCCTGTTACGAAAAGCAGGACACGGCGGTTCTGAAGACGCCTGGTCGCGCACGTGTGTTTGCTGGGAGTGGTCATCATCGTGATCGTGCTTAACGTGACATTGAAACAGCGGGACAGGCATGTACGCCCGTCCCTTCAACTTGCTGAGAGATAATGTGCATGGATTAGGGATTGATCCAGATGCTGTTGGCGGCGCTGTTGTTCGTAAAATCGCGGTCGGGCGTGGTGAGTCGAATGCCGGCAGTGGCTTGAGTCCATCCGGCAACGGAGGGTAGCACGGTAACCGTCAGCGTCTTACTGGTGCCGGGCGACATTTGGCCAAGTTTGCAAGTCAACAGCACGCCATGGGTGCAACCGTTGGTTGCTGAGACGAACGTCGTCAGTTTTGGCAGAATGAGAATCGCGAAGACGTTGCGCGCATCGTCATCCTGTATGTTCGTGACGGTAACGTTGTATACAAGCGGCTCGCCGACCTTTCCAGGGTTTGTGGAGTTCATGGTCACAGCCATCTCGGTCAATCCAACTTCGGTGATGGTGCTGGTGACGAACGCGCTGGCCGGTATGCTGACATTGGCGGCGCTCGCGGTTGCGGTGACGTCCTGCGGTGCGGTATCGACTGGGTGCACAGCAACAGTCACGCGCTTCGCAGGACCGCTCGCGGCGATATCTCCCAGCGAGCAGACCACGGTCAGATGCGGCGAGCCAGGGGTGAACAGGCAACCTCCGCTCAGGGCTGGCGAGATGGGTAGTTCACCCGAAGGCATGGTGTAGGTCACGATCACATTGCTGGCAGTGCCGCCACTGCTGCTGACGGACGCAGTGTAGCTTGGCTCGCCATTCGGATCAGTACCGGGCGTGAGTCCAATCGAGAGAGTCACTTGAGCATAGGCGCCAGCCGACAACACAGCGAGAGCGAGAGCAAAGATAGCCAACCCACCGAAGTAGCGTGCAACTGTTTTAGACATGTATTCCTCCTGAATTGGATGGTGCGATTGCAGGAGAAAACGTTTCGTCGGGAGGCCAAAAAACCGAGTCGCAGAGGAACACTCTCATGAAAATGGTCGCAAGGACATTTGGATCAGTCGC
Organism: Acidobacteriota bacterium; assembly: GCA_003225535.1. Classification (GTDB taxonomy): domain Bacteria; phylum Acidobacteriota; class Terriglobia; order Terriglobales; family Acidobacteriaceae; genus Sulfotelmatobacter. The sequence goes on from QIAL01000485.1 coordinate 6,153, forward strand.
GGTCTTTGCTACCGTCTTGTGGTCGACGTGGGCTGTGGATGCGTTGGCGAACCGTACGCCTACGAGTGCTCGCAATGCCGTCGTAGTTGTGCTGTTTTATTTCATTGCCAGAAGATAACTGTTGAACAGTCTCTGTTATCAACAATGATCTGCGCTACTTTCCTTTGGAGTGCCGCCTCTCAGCAATGAATTGGCACCACCTGCATAATGCGGCTAGCCATCCAAAGACCACTTGCCTGGACCGCTGGAGGCGATCATCAGCAATCCGCCCATGATGCCAACATTTTTCAGGAACTGAGTCTGCGTGCCACCGGCGCTAGCGCCGTGCAGAGCCCAGAAGTTGTGTAACAGCACGCTCACCATCCCCAAATACAGGAACATTACGAATGCTGCAGCGCGGGCTTTCCAGCCAACAAGCAAGCACAACACTCCTCCGGTCTCGATCAGCAGCGCCATTCCGAGCATTGCGGGTATCAACTGCATTGGCAATTGATGTGATTGCATGTAGGAAGCCTGGCCGCTCCATCCCATAATCTTGCCAAGAGCTCCTTGTACAAAGATGGCGCTTATCAGGAGGCGTGAGATAAGAGGAAATATTGCATCCGACAACAGTGGGCCAAACAAAAATCTATTGGACATGTACGCTTAGACTGTCTTTCCATCGCCGGGTAAGCAAAAGTCTGAGGACACGACCTAACCGTCGTAATATCCGCATTTCACGCATCGACCTGCCCGGAGGGCTTCTGACTGCTAACTTCGTGAGACGTGGGCCTTGACTCGCTCTTTTGTAGAGTCTCGCGGAATAAGCTCCTAGGGGAGCATGCCGATCGCCACGGTGTTGGTGCGCATGTGAGTCATATAACCCACATCGCCCGTTTGGGCGTCCACTTTTATTGCTTTCCGGGAGCCTAACTTTCCCGCAAGTTTCTTTCTGGCATCGGGGTTGGCGGGCCCGCCTTCCGTAAAGACATAGATCACCCCGTCCGCGTTCTTATTCACGAAGTGCGTGTAGAAATCCGCGACGTTGTCGTCTCCCATCCAGATGTCGACTAGAAAAATGGGCGAAAACTTGTTGGCATCAGCTTTGTCGCCCAGCAGGCCCAGGCCGGGTAAGTAGCCGCCAGAGAAGAGAAACAGGATCTGCTGCGTCGGCGCGAACTTCTCGTCCCGTGCATTCACCACAGCGCCATAGGCCTTTGGACCGTTCACGTGACGCGGGGGGAGCGAAACGAAGATGTGAAACCGGTTTTTCAAAGCATTCATGTAGTTCCACATATAAACGTCACTTTGAACCGGTTTGTCTTCATCTTTGTTCCTCTTAATTCCATCTATCTGGCTCGGCTTTACTGCGATGCCGCCAAACACCACCAGCAATGGAAGGTCCGGCTTATTCGCGACCCAGAGCTTCCCGTAGCCCGGTATATCGACATCACTCATGCTGCTTCTTCCTTTCCAGGGGGCGACATATTGTACGCCGATCGTCTTCGACTTCAGAATCAGCCCAATTAATGTAGAGAGGTATAAGGGATGGCTCGACCAAGAATGGCGTGTGGAATGTTCTGGATGTGCCCTCGTCAACTAAGAGCGCAAGGGCATCTCCACCGGAGGGCGCCGAGAAATCTATCCGTTTCCGTCCTGGTCGTACTCTACGTCGCACTAG
>QIAL01000229.1 GCA_003225535.1 Acidobacteriota bacterium
CCGAGCTGCAGAAAGAGGCAGAGACCGTGAAGCGAATCTGGCAGCGGGCAGAGCAAGCGGGGGATTGGGCGCCGTGGATGGGGATGGAAGGCGCCGAAGTGATGCGTCCCGCGGCGGATTTGATGAAGACGGCGCTTAAGGCCGCCACCCGTGGGTCGCATGACTCGGCGAAGATCGCGAAGATTCGCGAAATTCTCGAGCGAACGAAGAAAGAGATCGAAGCTTTGGAAAAGTCGTAAGCCGAGCACGGCTTGTGTAGCCTCGGACGCCTTCGTCCAGGGTTGCGAAGCACGCAATGACGAGTGCCGACTGGGGGTTCGACTGCTGGCACGACCGCAGCGATAACAGCGCCGCAAACGCTGACACGCGTCGCTTTGCTCCGCGGGGCGGACGAAGGCGTCCGCCCCTACATAAGCGCTACTGTCCCGTCTGCAGTTGTGTCGCTAGCTGATTGACGGCTGCGACGTCGTAGAACGAGGACAAGTCCGCGTGGCCCGCTAGCGTGTCGCGCTCTTTCCCGTCTACCAGAATCTTCACCCTGAGCAGATTCGGGGTATTCACCGATATGGTCTGAATCAAGGATGCCACCGTCAATTGCTCGACCAGTACGCCGGAGCGGTGGGTATCGGCGAAGGCGGAATTCAGATCGATGACGGCGACTCCGGGATCGACCAGATAGACGCTGCGAATCTCGGCGCCTGCGCCTAGATGGTGGGGCGAATTCTTATCTAGGTAAATCGACAGCAACGCTCGCAACAACTCTTCGGCACGCTGTTGGCGGCCGGAGGGCATGGGGATTTGTGCCGACTCTCCGCGCAAAGTACCATCGTCGTCGCGAGCGATGAATAGAACGACTCTCTCACTCGGTCCGGAGACAGGCGGAGCGAGCGGGCGAGTATCGACCGCTGCAGCGGGAAGTGGAGCAGCGACACTCTTCCGCATATGCCAGGCGTAAAGACTGAGACCGAGGGCTGCCGCCAGCAGGATCGCGAAGCCGATGATGAGATGGCGCGGGATCATAGTCTCAACCTCATGGGGCGTTGCCTAACTGGTCGCGGACGGCGGCGATCGCTGTTGCGACCGCGCCGGTGACGAGTTGCTGGTAATCGGGGGCAGTCAATTGAGAAAGATCGGAGCCCTGTGGTGCGACCTCGATCGCGAGGGCTGGTCCGGTCAGGTTGTTCAAGGGCCTGAGCGCAGCGGACAGCGTGCGGACAGGAAGCTGACGTTTCTGCAATTCACTCGCTACGGCCGAGGCAGTGCTCTGGCTCAAGGGTAGGGTCGGATGTTGGGCCGTGGTCCACGAACGGAAGGGACCGCGATCATCTTCTCCGTAAGGAAGCAGCGCAGTGTAGACACGTACACCGTGACCGGCGGAGGTGGCGTGCACTGCGATGTAAATCGCCGCATGGTCGGCGTTAGTGAAGACCGCCCTCTGATCGACCGAGAGATTCGCATCCGAGTCGCGCAGGACCAGAGTTGAGATGCCGCGGCTTTCCAGTTCCTGCCTCAGGCTGCGCGCGAGAGCGACAGTCACGTCTTTTTCAGCCAGCGTGGTGCTCAGGGTTTCCCCGTGGTCGTCCCCACCGTGGCTGGCATCGACGACCGCGAAATAGCGGCGGGGTGCAGGTGCGGCGGCGGGGGGAGGCACTGCCGGTGCAGGCGGTGGCGTGGGCGGAGGATTGGTTGCAGCGGCGGTCGCGCTCGGTGCGGGCGTTGAAGTGGGCGAGATGACCAAGGTACGTCCTTCATTCGCGAACAATGCGATCACAGGAACGGAGGCGTTCACTGTGACCACAGCCGCCCCGTTGCTTTCGACGTAGGTGGCGGAAGAGATCACCTTGCTGCCGAAAGTGAGTGTGGGTGACGCTGGACCGACCAGCGGCTCGCGGGAAAAAGTCATTCGCAGCACGCCAGCGTCGATAGCAATGGACGGGTTCACAGGCGCAGTGAAATGGAAGACGAGCTTCGGCGGATTGTCGCCAGACAAGGACGCAGTGAAGTGGGTTGCAACGCTTCCGATAAAAAGTCGATCGGAGACCTCATGCAGCGAGACAGGACCACCGAGAATGCGAGGGAGCAAGGCGCTCAGAGAGCCGACGGGCACGAGGCCACGCTTGTTCTCGATCAGAAATTTTCCACCGAGATCGGCATCACGACCCTGGATGCGCGCGCGAGCCTTGTTCACTTCGAACTCGGCTTGCACACTGTTGTAGCGCAAGCGCCAGCGGGAATTGTCGGCCTTGGCGGTGACACGGCCCAGCGGCTCGAGCAATTCCAGCAGGGCAACGTAGTCGTGCCCTTCTCTTTGAACCAGGGGTACGGAGTAGTTGGCGGCTGTGGAGTAAACCGAAAGGTGCTTCTCAGGCGCTCCCGAGACAAGCAGTGTGCAAAGAAACAGTAGCGATGATATTCGAAGCAGCGTGCGGAGGCGGAACCCCTCCGCGACAGCCGGGGAGGCGCCGTTGCTGTCCGGGCTGCCGCTAGTCGAGGGCATAGGCGGTAAGTCCGCTGAGCAACTTTGGGTAGAAATCGGTGGACTTCTGCGGCATCACTTCGCCCGCCAATGCAACCTCCCGCATTTTCTGAACGGGGCAGGGATTCATCAGGAAGGCGATGTCAGCCGCTTGCTTGCCATCCCCTTTTCCACGAACTGCGGCAATCGCCTCGGCAGCTTCACGCACATACGACAAGTTCTGCTGATTGCGGATCGATTCCTCCGATAGCTTCAGCACGCCTTCCAACAAACACTTGTGTAACTGCACGACGTCGAGGGATTGCTGGCGCAGAGAAAGCCCCGAAAAGAATCTGGCTGCGGCTGGTTTGAGGGAATGCAGCAGGAAAGCGCGGTTGGCGGTGACTCCGAGCAGTGCAGTTCCCGTGCGACCCCGGTCCTGCAGTATGGCGGCTGCCTTCACCGCGTCGATTGCGGGATCAGTTTCGTCCACCTCGAAGAACGCGCGGCTCGCTTTCTGGAACTCGTCCGCCGAGAACGACGGGAGCGAATGCACGACCCGATGAGTAGGAAGGATCAGCAGTCCCGGATCGTTCAGGTTGACGAAGGTCATCATTACAAACTCATAGGGAGCATCGCTGTTGGTTGTGCTTGAAGCGGCCCGGCATTCGTTGCGGAAGTTCAGCGCGGTCTCATAGCGGTGATGTCCGTCGGCGATGACCAGCTTCTGATCGCGCATTTTCGACTGCACCGATGTGATGACGGCGGGATCGGAGATTTGCCAGACGCGATGCGCCACTCCGTACTCGTCAGCGACGTCGATCGTCGGGCGATTGGAAGTGGCAAGGAGTGTATCGATCTCTCCGGAGTCTTCGTAGAGAAGGAAGAGTTGCTCGTAATGCGCGCGGGTCGCGCGAAGCAGGTCGAGGCGATCAGCTTTTGGCTTGGCGAGAGTCTGCTCGTGTCGGAATACTACCTTGGCGGAGTAATCTTCTATACGGCCCAAGGCGATGAATCCCCGGCGCTCGAACCTCTTGCCCGATGGAGCGGTAAAAGTCTGCGAATAGGCGTAGATGGAGGGAGCGGAATCCCGCTGCAGGATGCCCTGCTCGCGCCACTGCCGGCTAAGAGCGGCCGCCCGGGTGTATACGTTGTCCGTCGTATTGTCGTCCGGTTGGGAGCGACCCAAAATAATACGGACGAGGTTAAACGGGCTGGCAGCGTAATACTGTCCCTGCATCGCGGCAGTGATCTTGTCATATGGTTGGGTAACCACCTGCGCGGCGGTTACCTTCTGCTGGTTGTAGCGAAGTGCACGAAATGGACGGATGTCAGCCATAGGAAACCTTTGATTGTAACAAGTTACAGGTGAAGGCCGCGAAGGCCCGTCAGACGCGCGTTTGCGCCGGATCAAGTCGGGAAACGGATTCGGTGTTATGTCTCCGAAATTTGACAAAAACTCTGCGACACCCGCCCAAAGCTGTGCTAACATCCGCCGAATAGAGGTACTTATGGCCCGCCTGGATGAACGGCGTTGGTCACCTCGCCCTGAGGCCCGAGTTCGACACGGTATTACGGTTCCCGCTTGGGGTTCGTCCAGAGCCGTGTGCCAGAAAAGCCAAATTACTCCAAGTCTTGTGGCTTGCTTGTTGGTAGCGCTGGCAAGTTTTATGTGCGCTTCTCCGGTGGCGTTTGCTCAGACCGACGTCAACGACGTGCACGTTCAGGCACACGAGGTTGAAAAGCCGAAAGCGCCGCCTAAAGAGAACGTCGTCTCGACGAAAGATGGCCTAACCACACGCGTGCGTCCACTGAAAGTGGACGTAGACCTAGTGCTGGTGCCGGTCACCATTACGGATCCCATGAACCGCCTGGTGACGGGTCTGGAAAAAGAAAACTTCCAGCTTTTCGAGGGCAGCTCGGCGCAAGAGATTCGTAGTTTTTCCAGTGAGGACGCGCCGGTTTCCCTTGGGGTAATCTTCGATTCCAGCGGCAGCATGAGCAGCAAGATGGACCGCGCCAAGGATGCGGTGGTGGAGTTCTTCAAGACGGCCAATCCGCAGGATGAGTTCTTTATGATCACCTTCTCTGACGAACCGGAGACGGTGAGCGAATTCACCAATTCCGTCGACGAGATCCAGAACAAGCTGATCTTCGCAATTCCGAAGCACCGCACGGCGCTGCTGGACGCCATTTACATGGGCGTCAGCAAGATGCGGCAGGCCAAGTTCGCCAAGAAGGCCCTGCTGATTATTTCCGATGGCGGCGACAATCATAGCCGGTACACGGAAAATGAGATCAAGTCTGTGGTCAAGGAAGCCGACGTGATGATTTATGCGATCGGCATCTACGATCGGTACGCTTCAGCCATGGAAGAGCGTCTGGGGCCGCAATTGCTGAGCGAGATTACGGAACTCACCGGCGGCCGGGCCTTCACGATTGACAATCCCAACGACCTGGCCGACGTGGCCACAAAAATCGGCGTCGAGTTGCGCAACCAGTATGTACTTGGGTACCGTCCAGCGAAAGTGGTGCGCGACGGCAAATGGCGTAAGATAAAAGTGAAACTGCTGCCACCGAAAGGACTGCCGCCTCTACGGGTGTATGCCAGGACGGGATATTACGCGCCAGTGGAATAGGACTTCGAAGGTTCTGCTGCTTCTCGCGTTAGTCCTCTGCGTCGGAGGCATAACGTGTGTGCTGGGAAGGGCACAGGAACCCGCAAAGCAGGATCAAAGCAAGCCTCCCGGCAACGAGCAATCCTCGAGCGAATCCCAAGACAAAGATAATCAAGGCCAAACGCCGGACAGCCAGGGCGTTTTTGTGTTCCGCAAAGACGTCGACGAAGTCATGCTGCACGCCACGGTCGTCGACGACAAGCAACACATCATCACAAACCTCGACCGCACCGCATTCACTGTGTTTGAGGACGGGAAGCCGCAGAACATCATTTCGTTCCACCACGTGGACATTCCCGTTGCGATGGGTATTGTCATCGATAACTCCGGATCGATGCGCGAGAAGCGGAGCAAAGTGAATCAGGCGGCCCTGAACCTGGTGCGCTCCAGCAACCCGCGCGATGAGGTCTTCATCGTGAATTTCAACGATGAGCAGTACCTCGATCAGGATTTCACCCACGACCTGCTGAAGTTGAAGGAGGCGCTGGAGAAGATCGACGCCCGTGGAGGAACCGCGCTATACGACGCGGTTGTGGCTTCGGCCGATCATCTCAAGCAGAATGCACGCCTGGAAAAGAAAGTGATCTTTCTAGTCACCGACGGAGAAGACAACGCCAGCAGCGAGACTCTCGAGCAGGCGATCAAGCAGTTACAACTGGAGGGCGGGCCGTCGGTGTACGCCATTGGAATCCTCGGCGACGAGGATCATCCGAAGCGCGCCAAGAAAGCGCTGCAGATCATTGCCGAGCGCACCGGCGGGATCGCGTTCTTCCCTAAAACGTTGGATGAAGTCGACAGCATCAGCCGCACTATCGCGAACGATATCCGAAACCAGTACGCGATCGGATACAAACCGCTCAGTCCCAAAAAAGCCGGAGAGTTTCGCCAGATCCGGGTAGAAGCGAAGGCCAAGGGCCACAGCAAACTCGTGGTTCGCACCAAGAGCGGATACTACGCCGGCGCCGAGGCCGCTTCCAGTTCCTCAAAATAACCTCTAGGGTCCGGCCTGCTCCAACAACTGTGCCGCTGAATCGATGAGCGCCGATTCCTGCTCCAGGGCTTTCGCCACTCGTTCGATCTCCTGCTCGGCCTCGGAATATCTCTTCTCTTCAATGCCTTCGCGCACGCCTGGCACAGTCTTCACGCCGTATCCGCTGTAAACACCGGGAGCGTAGAGCAGGTGCTTATACCAGGGACGGCGCGGAAGGCCGTCTTCATTCGTCAGTTTCCGTTCACTGTCGATTAGCTTCGCGTTGAGCGTCCGCAAAGTTTCCGTGTGGATCTCACTCAATCCCGGCTGCCTTTGTGAGAGCGCCTTCTGATAACGCTTAGCGCTACGCGTCAAAATTTCCACCACATTTTCCATGGGGGCAAAGTTGAGATGCGGTGGGACTTCCTCTTTAGGGGGCGCAACAGTAGGGCGCCGCGGATCAAACGTGGCTTTGAAGACTCCTTCGTCGAGTTCCTGATTGCGCTCGCGGATTTCGTCCTGCTTGTCGGCCAGGAGCTTCTCTAAGTCTTTTGTGTATTTCTGCATCGTGTCGGCGAAATCAACGAAGTCGTAGGGCAGGACCTCCGCGTCGGCCAACCGCATCACCGAAGTTCCGATCGTTTGTGAAAGGGCTCGCCCATAGACGAAATCGGTATCGGAGAAGTGCGTATACCAGTAGAAGTCATCGTAGATCGAGTGGTAGATACCCTGCTCGTCCTCGCCGCCATAGCCCAGGTTGAGGCTGGCAATGCCGAGATGATCGAGGAAGCCGGTGAAGTCTGTGCCGGAGCCAAGCGCATCGATGCGGAGATCGGCGCGCTGCCGCAACTCCTTGCGATCATCGGGCTTTGCGTTCGCGATCTGCGAAAGATGCTGGCGCTGCCACACCGTCATCATGGTTTCCGGATCGTCGACGTCGCGCGCGACGCCGTTGATGAACTGTTCGAGACTATGCGATCCGGCCATTTCGAAGAGTCCGCGATCGTTGCCGTCGGTGTTGATGTATACCGCGGCGTGCTGGCGCAACTCGTCGGCGTGGGCCTCGACCCATTCCGTAGACCCCAGCAGCATCGGCTCTTCGCCGTCCCAGGCGGCGTAGATGATCGTACGCCGCGGCTTCCATCCTTGCTTCAGCAGCAGGCTCAAAGCGCGGGCTTCTTCTAAAAGAGGGCTAGTCCCGGAAACCGGGTCCTCGGCACCGTTCACCCATGCATCGTGATGGTTGCCGCGAATGATCCACTCATCCGGAGCAATGCTGCCGGGGATTTTTGCGATGATGTCGTTGACGGGTTTTATGTCCCAGTTGAATTCCAGCTTCAGGTGGACCTTCGCCGGACCCGGCCCAACGTGATAAGGAATCGGGAGCGTTCCGCGCCACTCGTCGGTAGCCATAGGACCTTTCAGAGCAGCTAGCAAAGGTTGCGCGTCGCCGTAGGAGATTGGGAGTACAGGAATCTTCGACAGGCTCTTCGATTCTTTTAACGACAGGCGCTTGGCATCCGCGGTCGCACCAACGCCGGGAGTCAGTGGATCGCCCGGACTGGCAGAAGCGAAATCCATGACGCTGCCGCGCTGGACGCCATCCGAGTTACGCATCGGCCCTTGGGGGAAGACGACATCGCGGGTGTAGCCATCATCCTCCGGCTCGGAATAGATCAGGCATCCGATGGCTCCGTGCTCGGCAGCCACCTTCGGCTTCACGCCGCGCCAGGAGTGATAATACTTCGCGATGACGATCGCACCCTTGACCGATACGCCCAACCGGTCGAGTTTCTCGTAGTCTTCGGGAAGTCCGTAGTTAACGAATACGAGTGGCGCCGTGACGTCGCCGTCAGGGGAGTACGCGTTGTAGGTAGGGAGTTGCTCAGACTTCTGGTTCGACGTTGGATCCATGGCTATGGCAGGTTCTTCCAGCCTGGCCGTGTACTTGGTTGGCTCAACCATCTCGAGCACGCGCACCTTCGGAGTAGGGAAGAGCACGTTGAAGGTTTCGATGTGCGCGTCGAGACCCCACTCCTTGAAGCGGGCGAGGATCCATTCGGCGTTGTCTTTGTCGTAAGCGGAGCCAACATGGTGCGGGTGTGCGCTCAGACGTCGCATGTTTTCGCGCAGGTTGGCCGGGTCGGGAATGGCGCGGAACTTGGATTCCCAATCGCGTTCGGTTTGGCTGGATCTCGGAGAGTAGCCGGCGAGGGTGGCCTCGTCGGCGGCGACAACAGAAGGAGGAAGAACCAGTACGAGAATTAACAGCACGGCGGCGAAGCGTCGCATGCGGTTCCTTTCGGGTGAATGGAGGCGTAATTATAGCCCGATAGGAATGCAGGTGTGCACTGCCAAAGACGACCTTAGGTTTGTGCTTCCCTTCGAAGCCCGCACGACGTTCGGAGAATCCGCTAGAACGAAAGCGTCACTTCGACTTTGCTTTGCGATGCTCCTGGCGAGTATATCCACTGTCTGACGGCCTTGATTGCATTTTCTGCCAGAATCGGATTGCCTCCCAAGAGTTCTACGCTATCGACTGAACCTTTCGGTGAAATCGTTACCCTCAACCGCACGATTCCACCGATGTGCAGGCGCTTCAAGGTGTCTGGATATTCGGGTTCTACGCGCTTGACCAGCGTTCGCTCCCGCTTGCCTTCGTCAGGCAGAACGACCAGACTCTTGACTCCGTCCGTGCTGCTGGTCGGGCTGATGTATCCGATGGCGCCTTTGGTATGAGCCACGTATTCCACGACCTCGTCATCGGAACCGAGTTGCTTGGGAATGGAGGCCTTGCCGGTGAAGACCAAGCCCTGATAGTAGGTCCAGACTTCCTCGTAATCGCGGCCGAAGTATTGACGAAAGAAGGCATCATGAGCGGGGCCAGACTTCTGCAGTGCGGGGACGACGGGGGAACCATCATTGAGGGCTTTACACTGCAGAAGGAAGACTCTTCTTAGCTCGCCGACAGAGATCGAATCGGCCTTGACGCTGGGATTGGCGATGATCTTGACGTCGCCAGCTAAAGCGCAAAGGGCGGCGAAGAGCACGAATACGGCAATGGCGAGCGGTTGGATTGACGGTCTCATTGAAGTTTCCATTCCATGCTCCGTTGGCCTCAGAAGTGGAAGCCGGTCTTGATGACCAGCGCGTTCGTGTTGGGCTTAAAGCCCTGCCGATTTTGCTGAGGATAGAACCCGTCGGGATACATGGCATTGGCAAAGCCATTCATGAAATGGCCTTCTACCTTCACATCCCAGAACCGATTCAGATCCACCGCAGCGGTCACCGCCGTGTCGTACAAGTGGTTCTCGGGGCGACTCGTGTCGGTTTGGTCCGGGGTGAAAGTCGCGAGAAGCCCGCCAAAAGCATCGGTCACGGTGTAGCGGGAATAGTAAGAGCCCACCTTCCACCGTTTGCTGATCCGATAAGTCCCGGAGACGTACCACCCACGCACATCGGTGATGTTCTCGGAAGTACCGTTCAAGATGACTTGATCGCGTAGATAACGACGGTACTCGGCGTCGATCTGCAACCTGCGGATGCGATACTGGCCGTAGAACTGATTCGTCCAGTTCGCTTTAGAGAACTCATAGTAAGGACCTATGCCCGCCGCTGGGTCGAATAAGCGGACGAACCCGGTGCCCTTGCCGGAGATATCCTGGTTCATGCGCGATGCTCCCACCAGCAATCCTCGCAGAGGTGTGTTCCAGCGCAGGTCCGCTCCGTATTGCAACCCTCCTAGACCACGGAGGTGGGTTCCCCATTGTGAGATCAGATAGGGATAGCCGCTATAGATGCTGTCGTTGCGATATCCGGCATAGGCGGTGTAAGACAGTTCGCCCAATCGATGCCGCAACGTGAAATTGCCGTAGATGTCTCCGCCGGAATGGGCGATGGTGGCATCGCGAAGGTCGGTAGGGTACACACTTTGCGGCAGAAGAGCAAAGACGCGCAAGAAGTCCACGTCTTGGGAGTCGTTATACAAACCCAGCGTTGTCTTGACCTTGCCTGCGCGAATTCCAAGCCAACTCGTGAACCGGTAATCCGCCACGGCCCAGTCCAGCGAAGGATGCCATTGGCCCAGTTGTCCCAAATTCCGGTCGTAGACCTGCGCACCGACCCGGAACTTGTCAGTAATTTGGGAAGATACGTTCAGCCCCATCTCGGTCATCGCCCCGCTCCCGGCGGTCGTATTCATGGTCAGCCAGTTGTTCTGGTTCGTATAGACGAATCCCTGGGACACAAACCCGTGAGCCTGCACCGTGCGATTCCAGATTCTTACTTCCTGGGCCCATCCCCATTGCGCCAGGGAAATGCAGACGAGTACAAGTTCGAGCAAGCGTCGATACATACGGGTCTCCTTAAAGACGACTCATTGGTTTGTATCGGCGAATGCGGAGATGATCTTGAGCGAGGGCTTGCTACGACCGAGAGTTCTTCCTCGGGATGAGGCGTTTCTGGGTGAATTTGAGCCCGCAACTTGCGGGTTCGCCCCGATTGACGATTCTGACCTCTGCCCCGTACCCTGTAAGGTGAACTCGAAAATTTCTGAAATGTCCCGCCTGCGCGTCGCCGACGACATCACTCAACTGGTCGGCGAAACTCCCATGTTGCAGCTCAAACACCTGGTCCCTTCCGGATCGGCGGATGTCTTCGCCAAGCTGGAATACCTGAATCCCGGGGGCAGTGTGAAAGACCGGGCCGCGATTGGGATCATCCGGCGGGCTGAAGATGATGGGAAACTCAGGCCCGGTGGCACCATTGTTGAAGCGACCGCAGGAAACACCGGCATCGGACTCGCCCTCATCGGCGTCAACCGCGGTTACAAAGTAAGGCTGTTCGTGCCCGACGGCTTCTCGGAGGAGAAGGCCAAGATCATGCGCGCTCTCGGTGCGGAAGTGTTCCGCACTCCAGACGCAGAGGGCATGCAGGGCGCTATCAAGCAGGCAAAAGCCTTAGTGGCAAGCGATCCGAAGGCGTTTATGGCCGGACAGTTCGAGAATCTCGCCAATCCCGACTATCACTACGAGACGACAGCCCGAGAAATCTTCGAGCAGATGAATGGGCAGGTCGACGGAGTTGTTATCGGTTGCGGAACCTGTGGCACTTTTTCGGGAGTTGCGCGCTTCATCAAGGAGAAATCTCCGCGTGTGTTTACGGTCGCCGTCGAAACGCAGGGATCGATTCTCGGCGGCGGGAAGCCCGGTCCGCACAAAGTAGAGGGCATCGGGTCCAGCTTTATCCCGAAGACATTCGATCCCTCTGTTTGCGACGAAGTGATGATGGTGATGGATGAAGATGCGTTCGGAATGGTGAAGACGCTGGCGGCCCGGGAAGGCGTGCTGGCAGGGTCGAGCGGAGGCGCGGCCGTGTTCGCATCGCTCAGGGTGGCGGAGAGGCTGGGGACGGGGAAGCGGGTGGTGACGATCATTCCCGACTCGGCGGAACGGTATTTGTCGAAGAAGATATTTGAAGGTGGCATCTAGGCTGCGGACCTCGCGGCTCTCATTCCCATGAAAAAGACGAAAGAGCTGGGCTTTGCGACGCGCGCAATTCACTCGGGGCAGGAGCCGGACCCATTGACGGGCGCGGTGACGGTCCCGATTTATCCAACTTCCACCTACGTGCAGCAAGGGATTGGCGAGCACAAAGGGTACGAGTACTCGCGAGTGTCGAATCCGACGCGAACGCGGCTGGAGCAGAATCTGGCTGCACTCGAGGGCGGAGTCGCGGCGCGCGTCTTCGCGAGCGGCATGGCAGCGATCAATGCGATCGTCAGCATGCTGAAGTCCGGCGATCACGTTGTCTGCGGCAACGACCTCTATGGTGGAACTCCGCGCCTGTTTAACCAGGTGATGTCCGGATTCGGGCTGGAGTTCACTTACGTTGATACGTCGGATGAGAAGAACGTGGAGCGTGCTATCCGCAAGAACACGCGTATGGTGTATGTGGAGACGCCAACGAATCCGCTGATGCGGTTGAGTGATCTGGCAGAGATCAGCGCACTCTGCCGCCGCAAGAGGCTGGTGCTGGTGGTCGACAACACCTTCATGTCTCCGTATTTTCAGCAGCCGCTGGCTTTGGGCGCGGATCTCGTGGTGCATTCGACCACCAAATTCCTTAACGGGCACAGCGATGGGTTGGGCGGAGTCGTAGTCTGCGCACAGCAGGAGCACGCGGACAAGTTAGCCTTCCTGCAGAAGGCCGCAGGGGCGATTCTCTCGCCATTTGAGTGCTGGCTTATTTTGCGTGGCGTGAAGACGCTGGCAGCGCGCATGGAGATCCACGATGCCAGCGGGCGGATCGTCGCCGATTTCCTCTCCAGGCATAAGAAGGTGAAAGGGGTCTTTTATCCGGGACTGGTTGATCATCCGCAGCACGCGCTGGCGAAGCGCCAGATGAGCGGTTTCGGATCGATGATCACGTTTGAAACCGGGTCGCTGAAGAATGCGAACAAAATGCTCAAGCAGGTTCGAGTCTGCTCGCTCGCCGAATCGCTAGGGGGAGTCGAAACGCTGATTTCGCATCCGGCGACCATGACCCATGCGGCGCTGGGTGAGAAAGGACGCAAGGCAATTGGGATCACCGACGGGCTGGTAAGGATTTCAGTGGGAATCGAGAATGTGAATGACATTCTCGAAGATTTAGATCAGGCGCTGGCCGCGATCTAGCACGCTCTGGAAATCTTCACTTCACCGAGTCATCGATCCATTGCAGGTACGAAGTGCTGCCATCGTCGACGGTGAGCGAAATGCACTCAGGAACCTCATAAGAGTGTAGTCCGCGGATCGCATCGCGTACCTCGGCAAAGTTCTTCGCAGTTGTCTTCACAATAAGCAACCATTCTCCGGCCGATTCCACCTTATTCTGCCAACGGTAAATCGATTTTATCTCTGGAACTATGTTCACACATGCTGCCAGCAGGTTCTCGACGAGGTATTGGGCAATCCTGTCCGCTTCTACTTGGGAACCGCAGGTGGTTAGGACGATTCGCTTGTCAGTCATATAAAATCAGCCGTCAGCTGTCAGCCATTGGCTTTCAGCGTCTTGCTGGAGAGAGATTAGCATTTCGTAGGAGAGGTCGAACATGCTAACGCAAATCAAGTTTGGCACATCGGGATGGCGGGCGGTGATGGCTGAGGAGTTCACCTTCGCCAACGTGCAGCGCGCGGTGGGGGGGATTGCCCGGTATGTGGCTTCGCAGAAGCGGAAAGGCGCGCGCGTCATTGTGGGGCGTGACCCGCGATTCCTGGGCGAGACCTTTTGCTCGATGGCGGCGGACATTCTCTCCTTTCAGGGGATCACGCCGCTTGTCGTAGCCGATCCCGCGCCGACTCCGACATTTGCGCATGCCGTCGTGGCCAACAAAGCTGACGGCGTCATCAACTTCACCGCGTCGCATAATCCTCCGGAATACAACGGCATCAAGTTCTCGACGCCCGATGGCTGCCCCGCGCTGCCGGAGGTGACTCGAAAGATCGAGGCCCAGATCGCGGCCGGAGATACATCTGCAACTTCCGAGATGATGATTCCTCTTCCTGCAACGAAGGATTCGCTGGATCCCAAGCCTGCATATCTGAAACGTCTGGGCGAGGTCGTGGACCTTGGCGTGATCAAGAAAGCCGGATTGAAGGTTGCTTTCGATCCGATGTGGGGAGCGGCGCGCGGCTACTCTGATGAACTCCTACGCAGCGTTGGAGTTCAGGTTGCGACCGTGCATGACTACCGGGATGTGCTTTTCGGCGGACATGCGCCGGAACCGGACGATCATTTGCTCGAAGATCTCCGCAAAAAGATGCGCGAAACGGGAGCACAGATCGGGATCGCAACTGACGGAGATGCCGATCGCTTTGGCATCGTGGACGCGGACGGCACCTTCCTGCAACCGAATTATGTGATTGCTATACTCTTCGACTACCTGGTTGAGAGCCGTGGCTGGAAAAACGGGGTGGCGAAATCGGTTGCGACCACCAATCTCATCAACGCTCTTGCGAAGGTGCATGGCGTAGAACTGCACGAGACCCCGGTGGGGTTCAAGTACATCGGCGAATTGATCATGCAGGACAAGATCGCGATTGGAGGAGAGGAGAGCGCGGGGCTGTCAATCCGGCACCACGTTCCGGAAAAAGACGGCCTCCTCGCCGGCCTGCTTTGTTGCGAAGCGGTGGCGCAAAGAGGGAAATCGTTGGGAGAACAACTGAAGACGATCAGTAACAAAGTAGGTTCCTTCTATCCGAAGCGGGATAATTTCCGATTGACGCCGGAGGTCAAAGCAAAGTTCACTGAAAAGTTGAAGTCTGATCCGCGCGAATTCTGCGGCCATCCGGTAAGCGAGGTTGTCCGCACCGACGGATTGAAACTTGTCTTCAGCGATGGATCGTGGGTCTGCTACCGCTTGTCAGGGACGGAGCCCGTGGTCCGCGCTTATACCGAAGCTCGCAGTGAACAGGGCCTGGAGAAACTGAGCACCGCAGCCAAGAGCTGGATTTTCGAATAAAGCTATCGTGAAGCCGTTTCCTAAAATCGCGAAGTTTCCCAGTGCCGAAGATGGCTTGCGGGCGATGGTCGAACGCGCGCCGCAGGCCGAGGCCCTGGCTGCGACGTGGATCGTGCGGGTGCGCCCGTATGCGCTGCTGCTCTACGCATTGCGGCGACGAATTGCAACCGGCGCGGTGGGTCTGCTCGCGGCATGGTTGTTTGTCCACGTTATGTTGGGCGCGAACGGAATGGTCGTTTACCGGCAGAAGCGCGCCGAGTATCAGGCACTGCACAAGCAGATCGTACAGGCACAGCAGGAGAACGAGCGCTACACGCAGCAGATCCAGGGGCTGAAGAGCAATCAGACTGCGATCGAAAAAGAGGCCCGCGAACAGTTGGGATACGCCAAACCTGGAGAATACGTGTATGTGCCCCCGGCCGCTAAGCCAGTCGCTCCCGCGAATCACTCTGCCAAGAAGTAGTCCGCCTGGCCACTTCTGGCATGCACCTTCGGAGTATCGCTTTCCCGCCGTTCGCTGACACATGCGGCGAATCCTTGTGGTATATTTCCCCAGTTTCACTTCAACGACCAAAGAAGGGATCTGCCGTTCAAAGATGACGGCATGATCGCCTGGTGTCCAAATCTCTTGCGGTGTGGGGCCGCAATCTGAACTGCAAAAAAGGAGAACAAAGGGTCATGAGAAAAGTGCTGCTGATTTGTCTTGCCGTTGGTTTCGTGCTTGCTTTGTCGGCGCTGGCTTTCGATGACATGGGTAAGAGTTCAACCGTCAACGGATGGGTGACTGATGCCAAGTGCGGAGCCAAGGGCGCCAACGCCGGTGGTGAGGCCTGCACCAAGAAATGCCTCGCTGGTGGAGAAAAAATGGTCGTTGTCACCGATAGCGATCAGAAGGTTCTGATGGTCGAGAAGCCAGATGCGCTGAAGGGGCACGAGGGGCATCACGTCGCGGTCACCGGTACGATGGGGAAGGACTCCATCAAGGTGGCAAGCGTGAAGATGCTGTAAGTGAATCTGCGGATGTCGAGGGGCGGCTTGCGAGCCGCCCTTTTCTTGTGTAGGGCGGACGGCCTTCGTCCGCTCCGCC
>QIAL01001068.1 GCA_003225535.1 Acidobacteriota bacterium
TTGCTCATAACCGTGTTTTTTTCACTCTCGTATCTTCGCGCACGGTCAGTTCGCGCGGAGCTCGCCAAACTCCAAGAACAAACCGGATTATCACTCGTGTCGGTCCAAAACAGGTCCATTCAGGCCGTTGTCTTCTCACGTGGGAAAGCGCTCAAAGTCAGAGACCTACGCGGCGGAATTGGCACCATGTCCCCGGATGGAAGTGAAGTAGCGTTCGTTTCAGACACAACGCCGTTCGACCTCACAATTTCTCGGACGGACGGAAGCGACTTTCGAGAGTACCAAAACGTTCGCATGCCCCATAACAATTGCCTGTGTTGGTCGCATGATAAATCCAAACTCGTGATAGGCTCGATGAACACGGGAAGTTTGAGCACACCTCTACAACTCTTCGACGTCCGGTCCGGCCTTGTTCACGAAATAGCCAAGACTGGCAGAATCACTTCGCAGTGTTGGTCACCGGATAACAAACATTTCGTCTACGAAAGTGACGAGCGTCTGCAAGTGTACGACACAGAAAAAGAGCGCTCGAAGGATCTTCAGACGAAAGGAACCCAAGCCACCTGGTGCCCGGATGGAAAGCGGATCGCCTTCGTTGACCACGACACATATTACTCAATGGACTTCCTACAGACGAACGAAAAGCAGGCGCTCTTTCGAAAATGGCGCGCAGAATCTGGTTTGTGGTGGTCACCAGACTCTCGCTTTGTCGCCTACGTGAGCCAGGCTAGTTCGTTTGAAGGTGGGCTCCTGGTGCTAGATTCAGAAATCTATTGGTTGCGCATCAGGCGGCTACAGGATAATTCCGAAAGCAGAATCGTCGGCGCTGGCGGCGAGAGCTACGAATGGGTCACAAATAAAGACTTACTAAGGAACGCGCAATCCAATACGGGACCCATGCATGTTGCCGCACTGCGGGAAAATAAAAATCAAGCCGGTCAGCACCGCTGACGGATGTACAAAACCAGTCCAGGTCATTAATCGAGTGGCGGAAAAGAGTGCCTTCGACTGTCGCAGTCAAGAATAAAGATCCCAGGCCTTCACCTGAATCAGGGATAACGCTTTTGGAGTTGATCATCGCTGCTAGCATTCTTCTTATTCTTTCTTCCGCGGCCCTTCCCGTCCTCCGGTTCACAATTGTGCGGCAAAAGGAGGCCGAGCTTCGCCACGACCTGCGCGAGATGCGCGATGCCGTTGACCGATACAAAGATTATTCCGACCGCGGCCTGATTCGCGTCGAGGCAGGCAGTGAGGGTTATCCGCCTGATCTTGAAACGTTGGTCAAGGGCGTGAACATCGGCGCCGGTGCAACCCAAAAAATTCGTTTCCTTCGGCGGATTCCAATGGATCCGATAACCGGCCAGGCCGATTGGGGTCTCCGAGCCATTCAGGACGATCCCGATTCCACAAGCTGGGGCGGCAAAAACGTCTTTGACGTGCACACAAAGTCGCAAGCCACGGCCCTCGACGGAACTAAATATTCCGACTGGTAATACTGCCCCAAACCGGCAACTGCTCCGGAATGTGCCAATGGCTCTTGGGGCGCGCCGAACGTAAGTGGCGCTGTGGAGGTTCGAAAGCAGAATCGGAGACGTCAGCCATCGAACCGTTTGTGACGACGGCGAGTGCGGAGGGAATCCGGCTCTCTATCTGCTGATGCTGTGGCTTTCTGCGTGCATATGCGCGCGCACGCGGCCTCTAGCAGACGACGACTCAATCTTGTGTGCTGAAGAGACGGAATCGCGGCTCGCTTCGATTGCGGATCGGTGGGACGCATCGCGCCCGAGTCGCCCAGCAAGCTGGCCTTTGTCGTTTGTGTAGACCTGGGCATCGTATCGGCCGCGCGAGACCGCCACATACGCCAAGCGACGATTCACGAGTTTTTCTCCCGCCTTCTCCGTGTCCACATGTACGAGCACGCGGTCGGCGGTTTGTCCCTGGCTGCTGTGGCTCGTCACTGCATAGCCGTAGTCGAGATGCGGATTCTCGTTGATATTGAATGAAATTGTGCGGCCTGAGTCTAGGCGTAGTTGCAGGTTGCCGCCATCATCGACCTT
>QIAL01001069.1 GCA_003225535.1 Acidobacteriota bacterium
CGAGTAAAAGAAAATGATCTCCATTGGCTATCAAAAGCAAGTGGTGGTCTAATAACAAATGATCTTGATAACATAACTGAAAAACATCTGGGATTTGCAGGCAAGGTTTATGAAAAATTCGTAGGCGATGACAAAATGGTATTTGTAGAGGGATGTAAAAACCCAAAATCAGTCACTATTTTATTGAGAGCAACTTCTAAAAGAATGCTTGATGAGTATCATCGCTCCGTGCTTGATGCTATTAAGGTTCTAAAAGACTTCTTTATCAGTCCATCAATAGTAGCTGGTGGAGGTTCCACTGAAGCAATTATTGCAAATAAGCTTAGAAAAAGATCATTTTCTATTGAAGGAAGAGAACAAACCGTAATTCAAAATTTTGAAATTCTGGAATGAATCTAGTTGACACAATTGCTCAATTGAGAAACAAAAACTCTGAACACAACAATGGAAGTGTTCATTCATGGTACGGAATAGATGCAATTGAAAGAAAAGTTGGAGAGATGTACTCAAAAGATGTTATCGAACCTCTTGTGGTAAAAGAACAAATAATTAAAACAGCTGTTGAAGTAGCATCACTATTAATTCGGGTAGATGAAGTTGTTATGAAAAAACCTGCCATGTATACTCACACCCATGGTAATGGTACTACTCATTCCCATGCAAAAGGAAACAAGCCCCATGATCACTTTGATAAGCTTGGTAAGATGCAACGACCATCTCACCATTATTATTAAAATATCTTTCCTGGTATGTGATCTTTCATCATCCAAATTTCATATGTAGTATAAATTTCTTAAAATTTCATTTTTGATTTGAATAGATTTTATATATCTATAATCTGACTGATACTATGCTAGATTTAGTTGCAAAAAAAATGTTCCTTACAAGTGGCAAAGGAGTACATCAAGACCAGCTTACAAGTTTTGAATATGCATTACGAGATGCTGGC
>QIAL01000230.1 GCA_003225535.1 Acidobacteriota bacterium
GAATCGCTGTGCTATGCACCTATCCGCTCTCCTCATGTAGCGCTGCAGAAATCCTGGATGTAGTGCGAAACCATCAGTTTGCCGTGACGCACAGGCGAGGAAATTGGGATGTGATCGAAACCGCGGGCCACAAACAAGCGAAGGCTGAAATCAAACGTCTGAATGAGGAACTGGAGCAGCGCGTCATAGAACGAACCAGCGAATTAACAACCCTCAACACCGAACTGACAAAAGAGGTCCTCCAACGTCAGCGTGCCGAAAAGGCACTGCTGCGGAGCGAGTCCTATTTAGCGGAAGCGCAGAGAGCGAGTCATACCGGTAGTTTCGGATGGAGCGTTTCGAATGGGGACATCGTATGGTCCGACGAAACGTTTCGAATTCTCGAACTCGAACGCGTCAACAAACCCACCGTGGAATTCGTATTGCACCGAACTCATCCGGAGGACAGAGCCTTCGTCCAAAGAATGCTCGATCAGGTAGCGTGCGAAAGGAAGCCTCTTGATGTTGAACATCGGCTGCTGATGTCCGATGGCTCGATCAAGTACGTTCGAGTTGTCGGTCATCCATCGACCAATCATGAATCGGGTGACTTTGAATTCGTAGGAGCGGTGACCGATATCACGGATCGAAAGCGAGTAGAGGAGGCGCTCAGGCGGAGCGAGGGTTATCTGGCTCAAGCGCAAACCCTGACCCAGAGTGGAAGTTGGGCTTGGAATGTCCACACCAACGCTCGCTTCTGGTCGCAAGAGACCTTTCGCATCTTCGGCTACGACCCCGAAAAGATGACACCCACCTGGTCTGACATTCTCGAACGAACTCACCCTGAGGATCGAGAAGCAATCGACCAACAAGCAAAATTAGAGACCACACGGAAGAAGGATTCTGAGTTTGATTGGAGAATTGTTCTTCCGGATGGAGGCATAAAACACCTTCATTCGATCGCTCACCCCGTGATGGACGAGTCGGGCGAGATCATCGAGATCGTCGGCACCTTGATGGATGTAACTGAGCGCAAGCGGGCGGAGGCACTGCGGGACGGAGAGAGCCGTGTTTTGGAGATGATAGCCAGAGAGGCTCCTCTAGAGGAAGCCCTTGAGAGGCTGGTGCGGGTTGTGGAAGCCCAATTCGCTGGCATGCTTTGTTCTGTTCTTCTCCTCGACAACGACGGACAACATGTGCGGCATGGCGCCGCTCCGAACCTCCCCAAGTCCTACGTTGATGCCATCAATGGGCTTTCCATCGGGCCACAGGCGGGATCTTGCGGCACCGCTATGTACCGCAAAGAGCCTGTTGTCGTCACCGATATTTTGCAGGATCCACTCTGGGAGCAGTATCGAAACGTGGCTGAGCCCCACGGGTTGCGCTCTTGCTGGTCTACGCCCATTCTTGCGCATTCGGGCAAGGTGCTCGGCTCGTACGCTATGTATTACCGCGAACCGCGCAGTCCCGGTCCGGCCGAGACCCGAGCCCTTGAGATGGCAACCCACCTCGCCGGCATTGCCATTGAACGTAAATTGACACATGAACGCCTACAGCGAAGTGAAGCATACCTGGCTGAAGCGCAAAGGCTGAGCCACACTGGCAGTTGGGCTTTCAACGCGAGGGGGCCTGTGTACTGGTCAGAGGAAACTTTCCGGATTTGGGGTCTCGATCCGCAGCAGGGCCTTCCGGATCGCGAAGTCGTGTTGCAACGGATCCATCCCGAGGACCGAGATAGAGTGCTCGAACACGCCTTGAAAGCGGTGCGTGACAAAGAGGATTACGCCGCCGACTTCAGAATCGTGCTGCCCGAGGGAACGATCAAATACATCCATGGGTTAGGCCACCCGGTCTTCAGTTCGACCGGGGACCTGCTTGAAGTTGTCGGCACGCAGGTCGACGTGACAGAGCGCAAACTAGCCGAACAAGAGCGAGAGAGATTACGGCAACTGCAGGCGGATCTTGCACACATAAACAGGGTGACCACTATGGGCGAACTGACTGCCTCCTTGGCGCACGAAATCAAACAGCCGATGACTGCTGCCCTCACCGATGCCCGGACCTGCCTGCGTTGGCTTAGGCGCGATGCACCCGACGTATCAGAGGCGCGCGAGGCCGCAGCGAGGCTCGTGACAGATGTAAGCCGCGCGGCAGAAATCATTAGTCGGATCAGCTTGCTGTTCAAGAAGGTCGCGCCGCAACGGGAACTGGTGGATGTAAATGATCTCATTCGGGAAATGATCGTTCTTCTGCGCAACGAGGCCGCTCGATACTCGATTTCGATTCGCTCCGATCTCGCCGACGACCTTCCCAAGGTCGTCGCCGACCGTGTCCAATTGCAGCAGGTATTCATGAATCTCATGCTCAACGGCATCGAGGCCATGAAGGATATCGCGACTGGAAGCGAACTTACCGTCAGATCTCAGCGGGGTGAGGCCGCTCAAGTTCTAATTTCGGTCGCTGATGCGGGCGTGGGTCTGCCGCCAGAGATTGCGGCGAACATTTTCGATGCCTTCTACACCACCAAGCCCCAGGGCACAGGCATGGGATTGCCCATCAGTCGCTCGATCGTCGAATCGCATGGCGGCCGTTTATGGGCTACCCCAAATTCCGGCCTTGGTGCAGTCTTCCTGTTCACGTTGCCCGGCGAAGTCACGGCGCATCAGGCGGTGGTCGCCTGACTTCATAACCTCCATAGGATCATCCGATTTCACGCAGTAATACTGTTCCGGCCGACATTCCACCAGCAACGCAGGCATCGATGCTGTGCAATCGATCTACCAAGAACGTGGGGAATCGGCCATCGACATTTGTGATCAAGCGGCTCGGCGTACCTCGTTTGCGGCCGCACTGGATAACAACACGGTCAGTCCTTCCGCAATGGTGGGATGGGTAAAGATTGCATCGCGCAGCGCCGTGTACCGCAAATCCGCTAACATTGCAGTCTGAACAATTGACATCGGTTCGCTGGCCTCTACCCCGAATGCGGTAAACCCGAGAATACGATCGCTGTCTGCTTCAATCAGCATCTTCATGAAACCACGCGGTTCAGACAGAGTTCTTGTGCGGAGCACCGCGCCCATCGGCATCTTCGCCACTCGATATTCAAGCCCGCGACTCTTTGCCTCCGATTCGTTCAAACCAACCCGCGCGAGTTCCGGATCAGTGAAGATACAGAACGGCACCAGCCGACCTTTGGTTGTGCGACTACCACCACCCAGATTGTCACGCACAATGCGAAAATCGTCGAATGCGACGTGCGTGAAATGTGGGCTGCCTGCGCAATCACCCATAGCCCAGATATTCGGGGCGGTGGTTTCCAATCGCTCGTTGACGCGCACATATCCCCTTTCGCCCAACTCCACGCCTGTTTGATCTAGCCCCACGCCGGCAGTGTTCGGTGTTCGCCCGGCAGCAACGAGAACGTCGGTCGCTTCGATCACTGTCCAACCGTTCGCATTCTGGCAGTCCAGTCGGATCTTCTGCCCTGAGCGACCTTGAACCTTCTGGACTTCTGTTTGCAGCAATACTTCGATTCCTTCGTCGCCGAACAACTCCAGCAGCGCGGCTCCCACGTCGCTGTCTTCACGACTGGCGAGTTGCGGCTCTCTCTCGATGACCGTCACGCGCGATCCGAAGCGTCGAAACGCTTGCGCCAGTTCAAGGCCAACGTAACCGCCTCCCAGGACAACGAGATGTTCGGGTAGCCTGTCCAAATCCAGTGCTTCCACGTGAGTCATCGGTTGCGACGCCACGAGTCCCGGGACGTCTGGAATGGTGGCGTGAGTTCCTAAATTGAGGAATACACGCTCGCCCGAGATGACTCTTGAGCCCCCACCACTGAGTGAAACCTCGACCGTTCTGGGACCCACAAAGTGGGCAGAGCCCATGATCAGCTCCGCGCCGCTAGCTTTGTAGCGGTCGAGATGAAGCTGAATCAGATCCTCAACCATCTTTCGTTTGCGGCGCTGGACACTTGCCATATTCACTGAAGGCGATCCTAGTTCCAGCCCAAATTCCTCCGCGCGCCTTGCAAAAGAAGCCACCTTGGCACTGTGAATGATGTTCTTGCTGGGAAGGCAAGCGATGTTGGGGCAGGAGCCGCCCACCAGCCTGCGCTCGATGACCGCGGTACGATGTCCCGCCTTCGCCATCGTCCACGCCATATACTTTCCGGCTTCCCCGCTCCCAATAATGAGGACCTCATACCGCTCTGTCTGAGGCATGACTCTATTCCTTTCGTTGATTCGTCCGTCGTCATCCTTTCATTTCCACATGGAGCATGGACCCGAACAATCAGTGTGCGATCACAGTCAAGCCGGATCAGCCGCAACAACCGATCAATGGGCGTTCGTTGTTCAACGCGCGGCCTGGAACGAGCTGCGAAGAGCCGCTCGTCTGGCCCTCCACCCTCGTGACCAACCGGTTCTTTAACTTCGGCCATCAAAAGTAGGGAATGCCCGGATGGACAATTATCACGTTGCCTTTGCTACATCCACTCTCATCGTGCTGCGTATTTTACTCCGCCTCGCCTTCGGTTCCGAATCGAACACCCGAATGGTGAGGGCTTATTTGTTCCGCTTTGAAAGTGTATGGACGTACGCAACCAGTGAATCGATCTCGGCCTCTGACAGCTTGTCCTTGAACGCAGGCATATTACCTTTTCCGTTGCTGATGATCTGCTGGAGTTGTGCTTTGGTTTGGCTTTGCACAGGCGCCGACCCGAGGTCGGGTGCGTTCAGGCTTTTTCCCACCGCCGTTGGAGTGCCGTTCTGACTGTGGCATGTAGCGCAATTGCCTTTGAATAACGTCTGTCCCGTTTGGTCCTGGGGCGCCGCTAGCACGGTCCCTTGGAACGAAGAAAAGAGTACCAACAATGCAAATAAGGTCCCACAACAAAGCGTCCTAATAGAGTTCTGGTGGATCTTCTTCATCGAACACCTCTCCACACTTTCAAAGCACTTGATATGCCATACCTCCGTGACGGAACGGGTAGGTAGTTCGGGCTTACCACGCAGAGCCTTAGGCGGAATGCCGACACTGTGTCCCGCGATTGACACATACCGCTGCTGCAACCCTGTGCTCGTTGCGTATTTCGGGCGGGAAAAGCTCGCAGCAGTAACGGTTGCATCCGACACAGCTTACGAGGGCTTTGGAGACGGGCTTGCTATATCTCAAATGTTGATGGCTGATTGGACCTCCTTTCCCCAGTCATTGTCGGAGGGAAGGAGTATCGCTGGATCAATGGATCAACAATCATCCGTCTACAAATAGCGATCAGGTCGAAAAGAAAGCACAGGAATAATTATGAATCGAATTGATGCAAACACGCAGCTTGGCTTTATAGGAGTCGGTGCGATGGGTAGTCGTATCGTCCGGCGACTCCTGTCAGGTGGATACAAAGTCGCAGTCTATGATCTTTCTCGCGAAAAAGCTGAGGCCCTGGTTATCGACGGCGCAACCGTTTCGAACAGCCTCGCAGATCTTGCAAGCACTGCCGAAATCATCTTGTCCTGCCTGACCAACGATGAAGCGGTGCGTAGAGTGTATCTGGGCGCTGACGGACTCCTTTCCCATGCCATATCCGGCACAGTCGTTCTCGAAATGAGCACGATTCGTCCGCGGACCAGCCGTGAAGTGGCTCGCGAGGCCGCGGATCGTGGCGTGCGCCTACTCGACGTCGCGATCTCCGGCAGCACTCCCGCGGTAGAACAGGGCACGGTCACGCTACTGGGTGGCGGCGACTCAAACATCTTCGCGGCCCTTGAGCCCATCTTTAAGACAATTGCCAAGCAGTACTTCCACCTGGGTGCAAGCGGATCTGGGACAGCCGCAAAGCTGGTCGTCAACGCGCTACTCGGCATCGGTATGCAGGCGATTGCTGAAGCCTGTGCCTTGGGAGAGAAAGAGGGGTTGGATCGCGACCAACTCTTGACGGTCTTGGGGAAGACTGCAGTCGTCGCTCCTGCTCATGTGGGTAAGTTACCCCGTGCGATGCGGAACGATTACAGTCCACAATTCCCCTTGCGGCTGATGAACAAGGATTTCCGCTTGATTCTTGAGGCTGCTTCACAATCGGACCTTACATTACCTGCGACGGAGGCGGCTTTCCAAGTCAATTCCGATGCATTCATTTTCTGGCCCGACCTTGATTTCTCAGTTGTGATCCAGGAGATGGAATCCCGGACACAGAAGTAAGGACGCAGGGATCGAGCAATAAAGCTCTCTATTTGCCAGCCGTGCAAGGTGTGCACGATTGTGGAGCGCAAGACA
Organism: Acidobacteriota bacterium; assembly: GCA_003225535.1. Classification (GTDB taxonomy): domain Bacteria; phylum Acidobacteriota; class Terriglobia; order Terriglobales; family Acidobacteriaceae; genus Sulfotelmatobacter. The sequence continues at coordinate 6,253 of QIAL01000230.1, forward strand.
TAGGCCCGTGCAGCCCACGAAAGAAATGGATACTGTGGAGAATAGTTGATGATCGCTAGTTTAACGGGTACTCACGCCGGATGGGTTCTGGGAGTTGCTCGAATCGTATTGGGAATCGTATTTTTTGCCCACGGCGCTCAAAAAATGTTGGGTTGGTATGGCGGACCTGGTCTCGCCAGCAGCATGCGCACGTTCACCGAAGATCTGCACCTTCCGCCCACTCTAGCCTTTCTAGTCATCGCCGGGGAATTGTTCAGTGGAGTCGGACTGATTGTCGGTCTGTTCACCAGAATTGCCGCGCTGGTCATCGTGCTTACGATGGTAGGCGCTATTGCAACAGTTCATTTTCGATTCGGCTTGTTCTTGAACTGGTTCGGAACCAAGGAAGGACACGGGATTGAGTATCATCTGCTCACCATCGCGCTGGCTTTGGTGATAGTCGTCGAGGGCGCGGGGAAAGTCTCTTTGGATCAGCTTCTTCACGGACACATTTCAGGTTTGGAACAGTCGCAGGAAGCGACGCAAAAATAATCAGCTAGGTCACCGGGTTGCCAGTGCAATTGTCCAGCCCGTAGTCACTGCGCATACGATGCGACTTCATCTATCTTTTCAGGCTGTCGAGGCGAGGAAGACCAGCACAGTACCCAGTCGACTTTAAACTCACTGAGAGGGGCCGTAATAGCCACTTCTCGCTTGCACCCGAAGCGCTTGGAGTCCTCGTGGAAGCGCTAATTTCACCTTGATCTTTCTCCACTTCCCGTCGCGTCGAGGCTCTTCGGGGCTGTAGCCAAGGATGTACTGATTGCGTAGCTCGTTTGCAATGTGTTCAGCGACCGCTGGAAGGTGCTTGGGGTTGTCGAGAGCATAGGCGCTGGCGCCTGTTAAACCACTAATCGTCGCGAGCAGTTCCGGGCCGAGTCGTTCTTCCATCGTGCGGAACTCCGTATCGAAAACACCAATTGAATACACGAGTACATCGGCTTCTTTAATTAATGATTTGACCTCTTTTTCGGTATAGCGACTTCGATTGTCACCGCCGTCTGAGATGATTACCAGCGCCTTCCTTTGGTAGCGTGCGCTTCTCATATGGCTGATAGCCATGACGATCGCGTCTATCAAAGAAGTGCATCCCTTGGGCTTCGTGAAAAACAACTGGCCCTGAATGTCGTCGACGTTGGGCGTAAAGTCCTGGACAAGCGTCGGCCGATCTGCGAAGGTCATCAGAAAGAACTCGTCCTGAGGATTAGAGGCGGTCAACATTGCCGCGACCGCATCGCGTGCCCGTTCGATTTTAGTGTCCATGCTGCCGCTTATATCGAGTACTATGCCGACCGAAACGGGGGTATCCTCCTTCCAGAAGTGTTTGATTGGCTGTGCGTGCTTGCCCTCATACAGCTGGAAGTTTTCCCGCGCCAGCCCGGTGATGATGCGGTTGGATTCATCCATGACTGTCACCGGCACTAGTACCAGTTCGACGCTCTTGCGAATGATTGCCGTAGCACCCTGGGCCAGAGCGCCCGGAACCTCGGGTTTGCCGCTCTGCGCCCGGGGTTGAACGTGAACTTCATCGATGGCGCTTTGCGCACTCAGTATCGACATATTCATCATCACGGCTACCGCAACGAACCCGATGCTGCACAACATTTGTTTACCCGCCTGCATGACCCTACCTCACTTCTAGTCGAATCTTCCTGGCACACCAGACGAAGAACCGAGTGCAAACGGGCTTCCACGGCAGTGCGATTCGATGCTCCGCCGACAGGAAGAAGACTTAGCCCAATGTTCGCTTTGCGGGTGCCGCATTGCTGAAGTGAGCAAGACTGAGTGACCATCAATTGTCGCGAGTCGGCATACTGACGCAACTGGTCACGAGTAAAGGTACCCGCGCCGTCGAACCGCGATAAAAAAGCCGTCCCGTCGGTGGGCCGGCTTGCACTGAGGGACGGAACTACGCGGAGAGACTTAGAACGTAAGCGTTCCCTTAAACTGAATCAGTCGTGGGGAAGAATCTCCACCAAGGAATGAGCCCAGGATGCTGGTCGGTGTATTGACCGTGCTGATGATCGAGCCAAAGTTCGAGTTGGAGATATCGCCGACGGGTTGGTCGAAGTTGGGGTGATTGAACAGATTGAAGAATTGAGCTCCAACACCCAACCTTGCCGCTTCCCAGTGCGGGACCTTGAAATTCTTCATTACGGTGAAATCGGTGTCGAAATATTTCGGCCCATAGAATTGATTGCGTCGCTGGATCCCAAAGCCGCTGCTGGCCGGCGAGAACATGGCGGTTGTGAGACAAGGTTTGGTGACTGCACTGGAACTACAGGACGATGGCGCTCCACCAAGATAGTTAGCGAAGACAAAAGCACCCGTGCCACTCAGGTTTCCGCCATAGTTAAAGGCACTCAGATTGCCGGTTTGGTTTCCGTCCACCACAGTGAATGGCAAGCCGCTGCGCGCGAAAATGGTTCCCGAGAAGACCCAGCCTGATAGGGCGACCTTCGGCCCCTTCCAATAAGGCGTATTCCAGACGTAGTTCAAGCTGAAATAGTGCCGAGTGTCGTAGTCAGCGTTGCCGTAGTTATAGCGCCGCAGGTTGAAGGGATCCTGTGGTGACAGCACGCTGATATTGGTCAGAAGCGAGTAGGTCAAGAATCCAGCATTGGACACTTCATCCAGGGCGTGACTCCAGGTGTAATTTGCCTGAACCTGCAGGGAGTTGAATTGGCGTTTCGCGGTCAGGCTCAAACCGTTATAGTTCGAGATTGCCGGGGTGGATACTTCGGTGATGGTTCCGAAGCGAGGATCGGTCGGGGCGAGAGGCAGGTCTCCAAACGTTGTCGGGTCATAGGCGTTGAGTCCCGCATTTTGGCTCGCCTCGTGAACGCCATGATTACCGACGTAGTTGAGTGCGACACTGCTCTTTGATCCCAATGGCTCTTCGATCTGCACATTCCACTCCTCGTACTGCGGAGCGATAATGCGGTGCGCGGCATTGTAGAAGGAGGGTGGCACGAACAGCGGATCTTGCTGCTGGATCTGGGCCAGAGTCTGTCCCGCAGTGAATCCCGTTAGAAAGGAGGCATTCGCCCGCGATGCTAGGACTGCCTGGTTGTTGGCCACACCCGGCGCCAAAGGGCCCGCCCCTGTGACAAACAGATTGTTCAGAGGAGCATTGTTCAGGAGGTAATCTGCGATCGTGGCCGGGAACATGTCGGTGAACAGTCCAAAGCCGCCTCGAACCACCGGGCCCTTCGCCGAATTGAATGGCGACCAGGTGAATCCGACACGTGGCTGCCAGCTGACACTGGTGTACTTTCCCAGTGCCTGATGGAGTCCGGTATTGATGACATGATTGTACGGAGTGTTGATGTCATGGGAGATGTTGAGGAAGTCAGTGGAAAGTCGGGCGAAACAGTTGGTCTGGCAGACCGGATTAGAATTGTGATCGCCGCGCAACGCCAACGTGATCTTCAGGTTGGGACGAATGCTCCATTCGTCTTGCCCGTAAAAACCCAGACCATACACTGCTACCGGTTGCGTGGAGCGGATCGAGAAGTTCTGCGCATAGCTAACTCCCTGTCCATTGTAGAAGCTAGACAGGTCTTCCCCCTGGCTGTACCCGATAGTGCCGATGCCCGGCGAGTAGTCCGTCACATCGTTGCGGTGGAAGTTGATCCCAATCTTCAGCGCATGCTTGCCTTTGACCTTCGAGAAGTCGTCGATAACGCCGTACTGGGTGACATTGCGACCCTGCGGCCATAGATTTAGATCACGCCCGAGAGAAGAGAAAGCGTTTCCGCTGAAGCCCAGGCGAAAGGGAATCAGTGCGGTTGCTGCGGAAAGGCTATTGGTGGTGAACACCGCGCTGTACCATGATCCCGAAACAATAAACTGGTTCACCGCAGTGCTACCGAACGAATGCGTTTCTTGTAACTGTCCTTCATATTGTGGCTGTTTGCTGAGTCCGTTGAATACGGGGCTGATGGGATCTGTATAGGTGGCCTGCAATCCGTGATCGGTGCGGAAGTGGATAAAGGCCCGGTCATTATTGCCGAAGCTCTCGTCGACGCGCGCCGTCAGGAGCCACTCGTTGGTCTGATTGCCAGCGGTGGACTGGAACTGCAGCGCACACGGAATTGCTGCTGAACCTAATCCAGCGAAAGTACCGCAACCATCGCCTGCATTGGCGACAGTGCCAGGTGGCAGGACATCTTTGGCGTTCGTCGCTCCTGACGCATTGTTCCAGAGCGAGAACAACTGGTTGTAGAAGGGGATCGAAGCCGGGGATGACTGCAGGTTAGTTAGAGTGGCGGCTTCAAACTGCGGACTTGGAATGTTGACTTTCGTGCTGGTGGGAAGCAGGACCCGTACCCCTTCCGTATTGACAAAAAAGAAGGTCTTATCCTTGCGAATGGGGCCACCTAAAGATGCTGCCCACTGGTTCGCATTGTCAAAGGGATGCGGTGTGCCGGTCTGGTTGTTGAAGTAGTTGTTGGCATTCATCGTCCGTCCGTTCCACCAATAGAGCGTATTTCCATGCCATTTGTCAGAACCAGACTTGGTGACGTAATTGACGTTGGCACCTGCCAATCCTCCGTATTCGCCGGAGTAACCGTTGTTGACGACAGTCGCCTGATCGATGTCATTTTGGCCAAGAAGCAGGTTCGTCGCTCCGCTGTTGTTAAGGTTCAGAAACGGATCATTCTCGTTCATACCGTCAACCGTGAAGAGGTTTGAGGTCGCGGGTAATCCGAAGGTAGCGGAGTTGCCGTATCCTCCCTGGGTGTTCATCACCGCGCCCGGAGAGGTCTGGACGATATAGCTCAAGTCATTACCAGGGTTCGGGACCTGCGCAATCTGCTCTGATGAGAACGTTGTACTTAGGTCGGCGGTTTCGGCCTGTACAACCGCACCATCTCCATTCACCTCGATCGTTTGACTGGTGGCGGCAAGTTGCAATTGAACATTTACGGTAGTCGCTTGCCCGACGGTGATCGCGACGTCCTGTTTGGTCGTCTGTAAGTTAGGCGCGGAAATCGAAAGGGTGTAGAGACCAGGGCTCATCAGCGAAAACCGGTAGCTTCCCTGCGCGTTTGTAGCGTGGGTCTCTGTGGCACTGGTGGCATGGTTCGTCAGGCTGACGTTGGCACCAGAAATAAGAGCACCAGAAGGATCAGTGACTACTCCGGTAATGTCACCTGAGGTCAATGATTGAGATGTCGCGAAAGTTGTGAGAAGGGTTGCGATCAACAAGCTAACGACAAAGCATCTGCTGAACATAAACGACAAAGCCTCCCGCAAACAAAGTGGTGGTCATCGAACGTACCCGCGGCCGCGCCTCAATATGTCTGCGAGGCCTGGCGTTCGATGATCGGCGGTAAATGCAGTTATCGTTCCAGACAGCTGAGGCTAAGCCTTTATGCGGCAAACGTTCGGTAAAACGGCTCGCGTAACGACTTTTGAGGGAGTCGTATCGCAACTGCGGAGCATCAACAAAATACTTGCCACACATTTCGTGTCGGTATGCCGACTCCCACGTCGGTCAAAGGACATCGCTCGCTGACGTGGATCGATTCCACCGTTCACAACGCGGGACTTGCGAGCAGGGGTATGGCACTTTCTTTGCATCAGCATCGAAGGAGAAAATGAATGGCAGCCTCAACACTCTCGCGCGTCTGGTTTATCACGGGAACCTCAACCGGCTTTGGGTACCTGCTTACAGAAGAAGTTCTAAAGCGGGGTGAACGAGTAATTGCCACGGCCCGCGATGTGTCAAAGTTGTCCAGACTCACTCAGCAATATCCGGACCGCATTAAGACTTTGACGCTCGATGTCACCAACCCGCAAGAGATCATTTCGGTTGCTGAGCGCGGGATTGCCGCCTTCGGCAACGTAGACGTTCTCGTCAATAACGCCGGCTACGGAGTGAACGGCGCTATCGAGGAAGTGTCGGAAGATGAATTCGAACGGATGTTCCAAACTAATATTTATGGCCTGATTCGAGTCACCCGCGCCTTCCTGCCTCACCTTCGCCGGCGCCGCAGCGGACATATTTTCAACTTGTCTTCGATCGGCGGACTGATCGGCTCTGCGGGCTGGGGTTTCTACAACACGACCAAGTTCGCCGTCGAAGGATTCAGCGAGGCTTTAGCGGAAGAAATGAAGCCGCTCGGTGTTCGTGTCACGGTGGTCGAACCGGGCCCCTTTCGAACCGACTTTTTGGGACGATCTGGCAAACTTGCCAAGCGGGAATTAATTGAGTATGCAGCAACGGCAGGCAAGGCCCGCGAATACTTGAAAACGCAGTCCGGAAGACAACCGGGCGACCCACAGAAAGCGGTCGAGGCAATTATAGCCGCCGCGAATTCTCCCAAACCGCCCTTGCATCTGATTCTCGGTCGCATCGCACTGACCCGCTTTCGCCACAAGCTTTCGGACTGGCAGCAGGAAATTGCCGAGTGGGAGAGCCTCACCACCGGTGCCGACTTCCCAGAAAGCAAGAGCAGAGCCGCGGACTAGAAGAGATGCACTGAAGAGAGGCTTGCCCCGCAGCACTGGTGGTAGCGACACGATTCGGCATCGACTTAAGTAAACGAGTATGAGCACAAGAAGAGATTTTCTCAATCTCGCCGTCAAGGGATCAGCCATGACTGCAGCCGCGGCGGTTCTCCCCGGGAACCCATACGCGCTGCTCAATCCGGACGATGTAGGAGCACGAACATGAACGATAACGCGATCAAAAGTGTCCACTACAAGCCACCCTTTAAATTCGGCTTAAGAGGAGTTCCTCTGGGAAACGAATTTGCCGTAGTAACTGATAAGGATGCCTATGCGATCCTGGAAGCGGCCTGGAGTGCAGGGATTCGTTACTATGACGTTTCTCCCTGGTATGGTCTGGGTCTTGCCGAGCGCAGGTTTGGCAGCTTCCTTCACAACAAGAACAGAAGTGAATACGCAATCTCATCCAAAGTAGGTAAACTCTTAAAAGCATCGAGGACAGCCAAGGGCCGCGAGCTGTTCCCTTTCTCGGCCTCCCCCAACGACGTAATTTTCGATTACACGGCATCCGGCGTGAGGCGTTCGGTCGAGGATAGCCTGCAAAGACTCGGCGTTGATAGCCTCGACATTGTTTTTGTCCATGATCTTTCTTCGGACAACAAGCTCTTGAGGACGAGATGGCAAGAGCAATTCGATATCGCTGTGAAAGGTGCCTTCCCCGAACTGACGCGCATGCGGAAAGAGGGATTGATCAAAGGATGGGGAATTGGCGTCAATACGCCTGAACCGATTCTGAGAGTATTCAGCGAGGCCGATCCGGACGTCTGTTTGATGGCCTCGTAGTATTCCTTGATCGATCACAAGAATGCCCTAAACCAGCTTTTTCCAGCGGTCCGAAAAAAGAACGCCTCACTGGTAGTTGGCTCCTCCCTGAACGCCGGCTTCATCTCGGGGAGTCCTCGCTACAATTACGGGAAAGAGTCCTATAAGATTCCCATCGAATTCCTGGAAAAGCGAAAAAGACTGCGCGAGGTGGCGGCGAATTATGGAGTAGATCTGCGAACAGCAGCTCTGCAGTTCTCTGCAGCACCCGACGTGGCTGCGGCATTAGTGGTCGGGGCCAGCAGTGAGCAACAGATTCTCGCAGACTACACATCGATGCAAACCAAGATTCCGGCTGAATTCTGGGCTGAGCTGAAAGCTGAGAAGCTGATAGAGGAAAATGCACCGACGCCTGCCTGAGGCACACAAGCACGTTTGAAGTGCGCGGACTCTTCCGCTGCCGAGGTTAAGTTCCTGCTTTGGCTGTCAGCCCTCAGAGCTGCATTACTACGGATCCCGTGTTTTTAGCCAAGCCACTGCGGATTGGCATACGTGCCGTCAAATTGGTGGCTCGTCTTGTAGAGTTCGAACTGGCCTGCCTCACCAGGTTTCGCCGTCTTCGCCAGGAGAGCCGCAACTTGAGAATGGTCCAATGGCTGAAAACTGCGGGCAGCCTGGAGGGCTTGCTGAAGGATTGGCATCGAGTCGCACCCGGTGATAACGACACTGGTGGGAAGATTCATCGAGTAATGCAAGCACTCGATCGGCGTCACAGCCTTGCTCTCGAGGATGACGTGGTCGCCCATCGATTTCATGCCGAGAACCGCAATGCCATCCTCGGTCAACACGGGGAGTACTTTCTTTTCGAAACTGTTGAAGTGTGCGTCCATCACATTCAAAGGCATCTGAACGGCGTCGAACTTGAAGCCATGCTTCGAAGCCGTGGCCAGCATCTTCAAATGGATGTCTGGACTTTTGTGTCCGGTGAAGCCGATGAAGCGGACCTTGCCTGCCTTTTTGGCTTCCAGTACGGCCTCCATTCCACCGCCGTCGGCGAAAACCCGATCTGGATCGGAGTCGCGAATCACTTCGTGAAACTGGAGCAAGTCAATTCGATCGGTCTGCAATCTCCGCAATGATTCGTTGAGTTGAGCGGCAGCGGCAGTCTTGGTTCGACCATCGATCTTCGTCATCAAAAAGGCTTTCTGGCGATAGCCTCCGCGCAGGGCTTTGCCCATGCGAACTTCACTCTCTCCGCCGTTGTAGTCCCAGCAGTTATCGAGGAAATTGATCCCCTCATCGATTCCGCTACGAATAATCCGAATGCTCTCTTCCGGATCACTCTGCTTGCCCAAATGATATCCGCCGAGCCCGATCACTGAGACCCTTTCGCCGGTTCGGCCCAGGGTTCGATATGGAATGCCGTTGTTACTCTCGTCAGCTGCGGACGCGTTTAGCGTTCCGGCCATCACGAGGGATGCAGCAGCCATGCCGACAAACTCTCTCCGGCTGAAGCCGGAGTCCCGATTGCCAGTAATCTCCTCTTGCAAATGCGGCTGATGGGAATGATCGGACCGTGATTGTTTGAAATTAACATTATCGGAAGTCATTGAGATCCTCCTGAACAGGCGCACTTCCTGGCCTTAGGCGAACAGGCTGTTGCTCGACAGTGGCAAATCCCGGACGCGTTTACCTGTGGCAGCAAAAATCGCATTGCAAAATGCCGCAACAAACGGGGGAACGCCGGGCTCACCCACTCCAGCTGGCGGCGCCGAGCTCTCGGTTATGTAAACATTCGTCTGAGCCGGTACTTCGTTGATTCGTGCAACGGGATAGTCGCTGAAATTGGATTGTTGGATCATGCCGTTCTTGGCAGTGAGCTCGCCGCTGCGCACGATTCTCGTTCCGAAGACCACCGCTCCTTCAAATTGCGCTCGCGTTGCTTCCGGATTGACGACCAGCCCTGCATCAATCGCCGTGTCGACCCGGGGTATACGGATCTCTCCCTTATCACTCACTTCCACTTCCACGACCGTCGCCACATACGTCAAGAAACTGCGATGGGCAGCAAATCCAAAACCGTGGCCTTTGACACTCTTCTTATTGGCCCAGCCGGATTTATCCGCCACCATTTCGATGACGTTCCGCAAGCGCCCGGTTTCCCAGGGATACGTTTTGTAATCCGCACCGTAGTTCGGATATTCAACGTTGGTGAAGTCCAATGTACGAGGCGGACCAATAAGATCGAGCATATACCCCACGGGATCACGTTTGGCGCGATGGGCCAATTCATCGGTAAAACACTGGACCGCAAATGCATGATAGATATTGGCCACGGACCGCAACCAGCCGATCCTGACATGAGCTTGCGCCGGACCGTTCTCGATGCGGATGTTGGGAAGATCGTAAGGAAGGTCCGTCCAACCCTGAGCCAGGTGTGGCGGATCCCCATAGACAGCGTTTACATCGAAAATGGACGTGATTGGTGGAAAGACCGACCTCTGTAACCACGCCGTCGGTTTACCTTTTTCATCGACCGCAGCCTTCATGTACATCGCAGCCACCGCATTGTAATAATCAAACTTAACATCGTCCTCGCGGGTCCATACAACCTTCACGGGGCGGCCCAGTTTCTTGGATAGGACCGCGGCCTCCGCAACGTAGTCAGGCTTCGATTTCCTTCCAAATCCGCCACCCAGTAATGTAACGTGACAAGTCACGTTCTCAACTGGTATGCCAAGTTCCGACGCCACAATTGCCTGCGCGGCCTGTGGATTC
>QIAL01000486.1 GCA_003225535.1 Acidobacteriota bacterium
GGAAAACATCGGAGCGCGGCGGTTACATACGATCATGGAGCGCGTGCTCGACGAATTGAGCTTTGAGGCTCCCGAGAAAAAGGGAGAGGCGGTCACGGTGGACGCCGACTACGTTCGCAAGATGCTGACTGACATCGTGAAGGACCAGGATTTGTCGCGCTACATTCTGTAACAAGAATCTTCACCACAGAGGGCACAGGGGTGCACAGAGGAATTCCTCGGTGGTCTCTGTGTCCTGTGTGGTTTATCTTTTTGAACGATGAAAGCAATCGACCGCTCCCGCCTGCAGTCCCTGATGCAACGCGAACAGAAGAAGTTTGTGGATGAGCACCCGAAATCGAAGGCACTGTTTGACCGGGCGCGTAAGTCGTTGCTCGCCGGCGTGCCGATGAACTGGATGGTTAAGTGGGCGGGAGCCTTCCCCCCGTTTGTGCGGGAGGCGCAAGGCGCGGAATTCTTCGATGTCGACGGTTTGCGATATGTCGACTTCTGCCTGGGTGATACGGGAGCGATGACGGGGCATTCTCCATCTGCGACCGTGAAGGCGGCGGAAGAACAAATACGGCGTGGCATCACACTGATGCTGCCCGGCGAGGATGCGATTATCGTCGCGGAAGAACTGCAGAAGCGATTCGACCTTCCTTACTGGCAATTCGCACTCACCGCGACCGATGCGAACCGCTTCTCGATTCGTCTGGCGCGGCAGATCACCGGACGGTCGAAGATTCTGGTCTTCAATTGGTGCTACCACGGCACGGTCGACGAGACTTTCATCACGATTGGAGCGAATGGCGAAGCGGGGCCGCGGCCTGGAAACATTGGTCCGCCGGTCAATCCTGCGGTGACCACGAAAGTTGTCGAGTTTAACGATGTTGATGCACTCGAGGCAGCGCTTGTTTCGGGTGACGTGGCTTGCGTCCTGGCCGAGCCGGCGATGACGAACGTCGGCATCGTGCATCCCGAGCCCGGATACCATAAGGCGCTGCGGGAAATCACACGCGAGCACGAGACGCTTCTTATCATCGACGAAACGCATACAATCTGCGCGGGCCCGGGAGGTTACACGCGGGCCGAGAATCTTGATCCCGATGTGATCGTCTTCGGCAAGGCGATAGGTGCCGGTATTCCGGGCGCGGCGTACGGGTTCTCCCAGGAAGTTGCCGATCGCATCGTCGCCAAGCAGGAATTGGAGAATTGCGACGTCGGCGGCATTGGCGGCACGCTGGCGGGCAATGCCCTTTCTCTTGCGGCGATGCACGCCACGCTCACCAAGGTTCTTACTAAAGAGGCCTTCGACCGTATGGTCCCGATGGCTGAGAGGTGGACCGCAGGAGTCGCCAAGGCGATCGCCGACGCAGAACTGCCGTGGCACGTCACGCGCCTCGGTTGCCGCGCCGAATACATCTTCGGGCCCGAACCGAGAAATGGCCAGCAGGCGCACGAGGCCATGGATTTCGAACTCGAGCGCTTCATGCATCTGTATGCGATGAATCGCGGAATCCTGCTTACCCCGTTCCACAACATGGCGCTGATGTCTCCCCAAACAGAGGCGGATCATGTGGACCGGCACACGAAGGTCTTCCGTGAGGCCTTGAAAGAACTTACTACTTAGCAGCCGAGGGCGGTATCTTGATACTCTTTTCCTGCTCATGACACGCATGGCCCGGAGGTTTGCGCTGGCTGTGAGTGCGACCTTCATGCTCGCGGCGTGCGCGACCATTGGTCCACCACAACCACCCTCATTGGAACTGCCGAAGCCGCCAATGGACTTACGAGCCTCGCGCAAGGGGGAGCGCGTCAACCTGGCGTGGACGATTTCAACACTCATTTGTCGGGGACCTGGAGAATTGAGTTCTTGCGACGCTCCGGCCGGCAAGATCACAACCCCGATCTCGCCGCCAAAGGCTGGGGCCGCTGCTCCGAAGCCTCAAGCGTCATACACAGACGCGCTTCCTTCCAAATTGGAGAGTGACGACCCTTCCGCATTCATTACTTATGCCGTTCAGGTGCTGAATCGGGATGGCCGGGCCGCCGGGTTCTCCAATCAGGTGCATGTCCCGCTGGCTCGCACGCTTTCTCCGCCCCGTGATTTTCGGGCGCGGGTCGCGAAAGAGGGAGTGGTGCTCAGCTGGATGGGTGAAATTGCTGCTGTGCCGCCGGCAGATATGCAATATGTTTACCGGGTCTACCGCCGCGCGGACGGAAGCAGTGAACGAGTGATGGCAGGAGATGCTGCCGCCGGCGTTGAAACCGGCTTTACCATGATCGATGCGAACATCGAATGGCAAAAGACGTACTACTACCGCGCAGAAGCGGTTACGGTAATTCACCGAAGCAGCTCTCCACTGGAAATCGAGGGCGATGACACGGCGGAGATCAAGGTCTTCGCTGACGATGTGTTCCCGCCAACGGTGCCCGCGGCACTGCAGGCTGTGTACTCGGGACCCGGTCAGAAACCCTTCATCGATCTGGTATGGGCACCAGTCACCGATGCAGACCTTACCGGATATAACGTCTACCGCCGCGAAGAAGGGGAGACGAATCCTGTAAAGTTGAATGCGGACTTGATCAAGGCTCCGGCTTATCGTGACGAGAATGTAGCGGCGCACAAGAAGTACTTCTATTCGGTTGCGGCCGTCGACGTGCGCGGGAACGAGAGCGCGAAGTCGGAAGAGGCAAACGAAGTGGTGCCGTGAGCAGCTACGAGCTATGAGCTACGAGTTTGCTCGCAGCTCGGGGCTCGAAGCTCGAAGCTTTTTGCGGAGAGATCTTGGAACATAGCGACACCAGGTAACGGAACAAACATCATGAAATATTGCAGATTTCAATGGAATGGCGAAGCTCACTACGGACTAGTCGAATCTGTTGCGGGGCACGATTCGATTGTGCGGCTCCTGCTCACTCCCCCGGAAGAAGCGGATGGCGACATGGAAAGCTTGCGTACCCGGCGGATCGAAGCCATCCCCTTACCCGAAGCAGCCTTGTTGCCACCCGTTCGCCCTTCGAAGATCGTGTGTGTAGGACGAAACTATCGTGAGCACGCGGCTGAACTGGGACACGATGTGCCGACAGAGCCTCTGATTTTCTTGAAGGCCACCTCGGCGCTGCTAGCACCGGGAGGAACGGTTCGCCGTCCAAAGCTCTCGCAGCGCGTCGATCACGAGGGCGAACTCGGCGTCGTCATCGGAAAGACTTGTTACCAGCCGGCTCCCGATGCTGACATTCGCCAGTACATCCTGGGCTTTACCTGCGTCAACGATGTCACCGCGCGCGATCTCCAGAATAAGGACGGCCAGTGGAGCCGCGCCAAGGGCTTTGACACCTTCTGCCCGGTTGGGCCGCTGGTGACCGATGAAATTGATCCATGGGCGGGAATCGGCGTCGAGACTCGCGTGAACGGGGACATTCGGCAGCAGGGCAACACCCGCGATTTCATCTTCCCGCTCGACGTGGTGATTCGCTATATCGCGCAGGCGATGACTCTGTTTCCGGGAGATTTGATTCCCACCGGTACGCCCGCAGGGGTGGGACCTGTGGTTGCAGGGGACGTGGCGGAGGTCAGCGTCGAAGGAGTAGGGACGCTGAAGAATCCCGTCGCCGACGAATAGTCGTGGCCGATGAAGAAGTCCGGTTTGCTTCCGAACTGCCAAAATGAGGGGATGTACCACATTGGCAACAATCGTGGCGGAATCAACGGCTGGATAACGCGCAAAGCAATTTACGGCGTTGTCACTGAGATTGTCTAGAGTTCCTGTCGAGAAATCGCCATAGAACAGACTGACCGGCGGTCAAAACGTGTAATCGCCTGATAGCGCCATCCATAACCCTCGGCGCTGGTCTCCTCTCCGTTAAACTGACTGGACCATGCCCATCGAGCCTCCGACACTGACCCGCCGTAGTTTCCTCAGCGCTGCTGCCGCCGGAATTGTTTCTAGTCCAATATGGGCGAAATCCACTACGGCGCCCGTTTCGGAATCCCAGTTGCTCAGCGATATTGAGCATCGCACTTTTTGCTTTTACTGGGAGCGTGTGAACCATAGCAACGGCCTGATGGCAGATCGTTGGTCGACGCCGGCCGCTTGCAGCATCACGGGGACAGGCTTCGCCCTAATTGCTTGGCCAATTGGAGTTGAGCGCGGTTGGATCACACGCAATCAGGCACGAGACATCACGCTGCGGACGCTGCGGTTCTTTGAGCAATTACCGCAGGGCGAACAACGGTCTGGCACCGCGGGCTATCGTGGCTTCTATTACCACCTTATCGATATGGAGACCGGACTACGGTTGCCAAATTGGGAACTTTCAACAATTGATACCTGCTGGCTGCAAATGGGCATGGCATTTGCGCAAGGCTGGTTCGACCAGGAGGATGAGAAGGGAAGGAGATCCGTGCACTCGCGCAGCGTCTGCTGGATCGCACCGAATGGGATTGGATGCAGGCCAATAGCACGGGCGGCAAAGCCATCTCGATGGGCTGGCACCCGGAGAGCGGCTTTATTGATCGAAATTGGGATGGCTATAACGAGGGCATGGCGCTCTATTTCCTCGCGCTCGGCTCACGGTCTCACCCGGCTAAGGAGGGCGCCTTCGAGGCATGGACTGCGCCCTTCCCAAAATATTGGCGCGGAGAAGGTGCGAACCGTTACCTCTCCTTTGCGCCGCACTTTGCGCATCAATATGGGGCCGTGTGGGTTGACTATCGCGGCATCTATGATGCGACCACGCGCGCGGCCGGGTTTGACTATTTCGAGAATTCCCGCCGCGCCACCTATGCGCAGCGCAACTATGCCATTGCCAACCCCATGGGTTGGGATAGTTATTCCAAGGACATCTGGGGCCTCAGCGCCTGTGATGGACCAGGTGATCTAGTCATAAATTTCAAAGGCAAGCCGACGCAGTTTTATGGCTATGCGGCCTATGGGCCAAAGGGCATGCCCGACGGGGAAGACCATGGCACCCTTGCCCCTACCGCCGCGGTAGCCTCGATTCCCTTTGCACCCGAGATTTGCATCCCTGCGGCCTGGGCCTTACGCAATTTCCAAGGTGGGCGGCTTTACGGCAAGTACGGCTTTTTCGATTCGTTCAACCCTAGCTTCCGTGATACCCATGTCAGCCTTAGGTCAGGCAGCGTTGATGGGCGCTTAGGCTGGGTTGACAATGATTATCTCAGCGACAACCAGGGGCCGATTCTAGGCATGATCGCGAATTACAAAACGGGGATCGTCTGGAACGCCACCCGCAAAGTGCCCAATCTGGTGCGTGGTTTGAAGCGATCAGGCTTTACCGGCGGTTGGTTAAATGGGGCATAAGATCAACCAACTGTTGATAAATCGCGGTTACACTCAACTTGCCCGGTGACCGGAACCTGAGTGTAATGCCCGTTCTCTGCAGTTGACAAAGAAATGAGAGGGTTCGCGTTATGGCTTAACAGAGACAGCATCTAATGAGGACGTTTATCGTCGGCGAGATCAATCAAGCGAAAGCCGCCCTGTTCCAGTCCCCAGTTCTCCCCGACTTGTATCCGCAACTTAGATCCACGTATACCGGCAAGGATGATCTCAAGATTGCCTTCTCCGCCGAAGTTGTCCCAAAACATCTCTCCCAAAAATATCGTGCTGACTGTGAAAATGCCTACCGCCGAGAGATTCTCCGCCAGTTGCCATGACATTTCTTCCACGTGCTCAATGGCAAGAACGGAGCGAATCGTCTCCAGGGTTCCAAGTGAATCGTACAGTTCCCATCTGCTCCGTTCCATCGGGACTGATAGCCTCTTCTCCCGTAACTCGACTTGATTGATTGGGAACGTTGCGTCGTGTATATAGCTGCTGAGATAAAGAAGATCGTGCTGGAGATTGGGCGGATATCGGCCCGCGAAATCAACGGGATCTTTGCTATCAGTCTGAAAGTAATCCCGAAAATTAAGCAAGTGCTTCAAGCGATTCTTCAGAAATTGGCCTCCTTTCTTTTCTTTCTCCGCCGATGCCAGTCGAGCAGTGAAGATAATCATGCTACAACGGTGCAGAGCTGGTAATTGTTGATAAATCGCGATTACGCTCAAAACCCCTCGATGAGCGAAAGTGCGTCTGGTCTCGTCAAATGAATGTGCAGTTTAAAGTAAGGCGCGTTTTGGCATAGAGTGTGTGGAAAACGCGGAGACCATCCAGATTGGGCTTCTCGAAGAAGGCGACACGTCGAGCATCGCTGCCGCGTTCCAGCAGATGGGGTGGAAAAAGCCTGAGACCCAGTACCAGCGGTATTTGCAAGAACAGATAGCGGGAACTCGGACCTGCTTCGTCGCGACTATTGACGGGCAATTGCCGGATTTGCTGACCTGAACATTCCTGAGATTCAAGACCTCAATGTGCTCACGAGGTACCGCAGAAAAGGTATCGCAAGCCGCTTGCTGGACCGCGCAGAAGCGGAAGTAGCCCGTCGTTCGGGTGTTGTGGGGATCGGAGTCGGACTGCATCCGGGCTACAACGCCGCCCAGCGGCTCTATGTGAAGCGTGGCTACATCCCAGATGCTCGCGGCATCACTTACAGAGAACGCTTTGTGGAAGAAGGCGCACGCGTGGTGCTTGACGATGACCTCGTGATGCATTTCACAAAGCAGTTACGAGTGGAGTGATGATGATCCGCTGCGTAACTGGCTTCTCGCCCACACGACGCGCGAGAAATGGGGCACCCGGATGGCGTCCTCACTGCAATCGAAAACGTTCGCGGATCAGCCGTTGCAAACGCGGCTTGTAGAGCAGATCAAAGGCGAGTTCTTTATCGGGGAACATGGCGAGCGCGGCTTTCTTCGCACCGGCGGCTAATTCGGAGGCTTCCGCCAGGGTGAGGTTCGGATCCTGTCCAATCACCGACATGACCATGCTGATCATCAACTGCAGGCGGCGGATCTTTTTTGCCTCTTCCTCCCGCTCCCGGTGTATTTCCTGCTCCGCCAACGGATACCCAGACTCTTCCCCTGCGCGCCGAGAGACATTCATGCGATCCCCTTTACCCACAACTTTGGATGACGCTCTGCCCTGTGGCGTTGCGCCCGTGAGCCCATTCTGCCTCAATTCTGAAAGAAAGCAACCGCCCGAAGGTGCCCTTTTGGGTTAGTCCCGGTGCCGCAACCCGGGTCCTGGAATCGGCATCCTTCCTGCAGCACTTCTGGAGAGTTCGATCGCGTCTTAAGGAGTAAAATCCTCAGCGGCACCGATTCGGCTTCGGGCCAAGATCCTGAACCTGGAGACCCCCATGTCAGAGCCAACGAATCCAGCGGCGAGTGTGCCAACGCGCCCCGATCCGAATGAAAAGCTTGTAAAAGTCTTCGACTCCGAACTGGAATCGGAAGCGATGATCGTCAAGGGACTGCTCGAATCAGCGGGAATCGACAGCGATCTTACGTCCGCGGCCATGATCCAGGACATGTTCCCGGGGCTGGGCGGAATGATCATTCTCGTACGCGAGCAGGACGCCGATCCCGCGCGCCGTCTGATCGAGGAATATCGTCAATCGAACCCGCCCACCGATGACGACGAAACGGCTGAGATCGATGTTATTGAAGACCCGCCAAAGTAGCCCTCACCGAGTGACCATCGAGGTAGAAGGTCACTGCCCCATCAAGATCGGTTCGATATACACGAGTTCCCGCCGCCGCGAGCCGGGCCAACGTTTCCGTGCGCGGAAGACCGAAGGAATTTCCTGATCCTACAGAGATGATCGCGAACTGCGGCCGGGCCGAGTCGATTAAGTCCTGCGTCGTGGCATTGGCGCTGCCATGATGGCCAACCTTCAGTAGATCGGCCCGGGGATGTTCGACGGCCGAGATGCGGCGCTCCGCGCGCTTTTCGGCATCTCCTTCGAGCAGCAGCGATGACTGCCCATAACTTAGGCTGAGCACCATGGAGTCGCTGTTTTGCGGCTTGTCGCCCACAGGCCAGTCACGCGGAGGGAAGAGTACCCGCAAGTTGGTTCCGCCAAATTCAAACTCGTCTCCTTCCCAGTGGCGCACGACATTGACTCCAGAAGCCTGCGCGGTCGAAATGACGTTTTCCAGAGCATGACTCGGGGGGAGTAACCCTACCCACAACTCTTTCGGCCGGAAGTTTCTCAAGACCGAGATCATGCCGCCGATGTGATCGGAGTGCCCATGCGTAATGGCCACAGCGTCGAGGTGGGTCAAGCCTCGTTCCCACAGATAGGGCGAGACCACATCTTCTCCGAAGTCGAGTTGTGAGCCGCCGGGGCCAATGGGACCGCCGGCATCCACAAGAAGCGTCTTCCCACTTCGATGACGCCTGAGTGTTTGTCAGGACGCGGCGCGACAAACGCCAAGGCCAGCGACACGAGGAAGACTGCGACCAGTCCCAGGCTGGTCAGGACTATTCTGCGGCGCGCCGTCCACATGGCGAGGATGAGTGACGCACCGGCGAGCGTGATCATGACGGCCGAAGGCATCCCGACCCGGAGGTCAGCCAGGTGCAGCCCGCCCAGACCTTGAATGGTTCCGGTGATTCCGTTGAGGGCGACGGTCGCGACCAAGACGGGTAGTTTAGCCAGCCACAGAGAGACGTATCCCAACACGAGTGCGAGCACGGCAGCCGGCATCATCCATTGAGTCAGCGGCACGACGATCAGGTTCGCAGGCAAGCCAATCGTCGTCGCACGATGAAAGTAATAGGCCATGGGCAGCGCAAGTCCGGCCTGCATCACAGCAGAGATGAGAAGCAGATCCCAGATTGCGAAAGAGGCACGAACCGCGCCACGAATCGACCTTGCAGCCCAGGTGTTTCCGACAAACAAAGCGAGCCTCGCAGAAATTATCTGCAGGTCGAGACGGAACTGTGCCACGCGCGGTGGCAGCAGCACGGCGTAGTCCTTTGAATCCCAATTCGCGAGTGCCTGGCGGTAGAGTTGCGAGGTGCGCTCCAGCATGGGGATGCCAATCGCCGCAACGATCAGCACGCATAAGAATGTCATCTGGAAGCTGGCGGTGAAGAGCTGCCGCGGATCGAAGACGAGCAGTCCGAACGCAGCGGCGCCCAGCGCATTGGTCATCGCGCGGTCGCGATAGAGCAGCCGGGTGCCCAGGTAAACGGCGCACATCAGCGTGGCACGCCACACGGGTGCGCCGACTTCGGTGATGAATGCATAACCTGCGCAGGAGGCTACCGTGAGCAGCGTTGCGGGAACGTCCCCGACGCGCAGGCGGCGTAGCGTCCAGAAAACAACGAAAGCAAGAATGCTTACGTTCATTCCCGACACGACCAGAATGTGATACGTACCGGAGCGCTGGAAGTCGACGCGCGTATCGCGGTCAATGAATGCTTCCTCGCCGATGATCATGGCATCAATCAGCGCCGCCTCGCGCGGAGGCCAAAGGTCGTGAACTTTGGCAATGACGCTCGCGTGCATTCGATTACGTACACGTTCGATGCGGCTGCCGGCGAATCCGGTGAGCAATTCGACATTCTCGATCTTCGCCGAGCCCAGAGCTGCGATGCCACGATCCGCCAGGTATCCCTCATAGTCGAAAGCGCCGGGATTGCGGAAATTGCGCGGCCGCTTCAGCTTGGCTTGAAATCGAATTCGATCCCCGTGGTGAAACGTCTGTGGCAGTGGCGAGGTCGAGATCAGATCGGCGGGAACGTCCTCATTCGCGCGTCGGCTATAAATATTTACGCGAATGCCCGAGTGGACGGGCACGATAAGCCCATCGGGCGTCTGGACCTGCTCGCTTTCGAGGTCGAGAGTCTGGCGCAGTTCCCCAAAGCCTCCGGGTTGGATTCGTCCTTCCCGCGTCACATGTGCGGTGACCTGAATTTCCCGGCGATCGGCGTAGGGCAGAATGCCCGTGTCGAGCCGGGGTGATGCGGAGCGCATTTGAATATGCAGTGCGCCGGCTAGGAAGAACGTCACCAGAGCGAGAAGCCAGGCCACTCCGGAACGACGGTTGACAAAGTATCCGGCCGCCGCGCCGAAGACGGCCACAGCTACTACCCACCACACGGCCGGACGCCATGCATACACTCCCGCAACAATGCCCAGAGAATAGGCTCCAGCCGCCCAGAGCATCGGTTGCCGCGACGGTTTGAATTGGAAGGCAGGAGGGCCGGACGAGGTGGCAGACGCAATCATCAGAAGGACTCAGGAAAGCCGCCCGATTCGCAGAAAAATCGAACAGACCTTAGCGCGCGAGGTGAACGACGCTCTCGAGGTGGTACGTCTGCGGAAACAGATCGACCAGGTGCAACTGCTCGATCCGATATCCAGCCGCCACCAGGACTACGAGATCGCGCGCCAGAGTGACCGGGTCGCATGAAACATACACAACGCGTGGCGCGCCCATGGTCACCAACATGCGCGCCACGCGGTCTCCCAGGCCACTTCGAGGCGGGTCCACCACCGCCAGGTCGGGCTGAAACGCAGGATGAGGGAGAACTGCGCCCTTCCTCGCCCGCCTCGAATTATGGCTGCCAGATAAATACTCTTCGGTCGTGGCCCGGACAGCCTCTCCGTTCGAGCTCAGATTGTATGAAAGGTCGGCTGTGGATGTCTGTGACGACTCAACAGAAACGATGTGACGCATGTCACAAAGAGCTGTGGAAAACAGACCGACACCTGCGTAAAGATCGAGCGCATGCTCGCCGGATTGGCCTTGGGTGACGATTTTCACCAGTTCGTCGGTCAAGTACCGGTTGGTCTGGAAGAAAGACCCGGCACTTACCCGGTAGGCAGCACGCTCCGTCTGGTAGGTGAGATGGTCGGCGCCTACGGTCAGCAGCTTCTCTTGCGTGCCGGGTACTCCTTTGGGAGCCTCCCGGAAGACGACAACACCAGCAATCTCGGGCATGGAACTCTGAAAATCTTCGGCCCAGGCTCGCAGGGCGGCACGGCGGGAGTCCGCTTTCGCCGAGACCTCAATCAGCAGTTGCGTGTCATCGCCATTCGCAAAGAACTCGACTTCGTCGACTCCTGGCGGCGCCTTTCCAGCACTGCCGTTCTGCCACAGTGCGGCGATGCCCCGATTGATCAGCGGCGAACTGATCGGGCAGTCTTCCACCGGCAGCAACTCGTGCGACGCCATCTTGAAATATCCTGCTTTGAATTCGGGCGTTGTTTGCACCTTGAGCCGCGAGCGATTGCGGTAATTCCAGGGTGGTGAG
>QIAL01000231.1:0-15812 GCA_003225535.1 Acidobacteriota bacterium
ATCGTGGTACGCGAGCAGCCGGCGGCCGCATGGTGGTCCTGAAGGAACTCTAATGAAAGCAATCAAGACGGCAATCTTCGGCACCGGCTTTATGGGTCGCGTGCACCTGGAAGCGGTACGGCGAGTCGAGTCGGTGGAAGCGGCTGCCGTGGTTGGTAGGAATGCGCAAGCGGCAGAGCGGCTCGCTGCTGGCTTCGCCGTCCCAAAAACGACAACCGATTTTGGCGAGGTGCTGCGCGATACCTCCATTGGCGCGGTTCACATTTGCACTCCCAACGCGCAACACTTTGCGATGGCGAAAGAGGCGCTGCAAGCGGGCAAACACGTACTCTGCGAAAAGCCGCTGACCACAACGGTCGCGGAAGCCGAGGAACTGAGTTCCCTTGCCGCCGGGAAGGGATTGCGCAATTGCGTGTGCCACAATCTGCGTTATTACCCCATGGTGCAGCAGATGCGCCGCCTGCGCGAGGCCGGAGAACTTGGAGACATTCTGGTTGTGCAAGGCACGTACTCTCAAGATTGGCTGCTGCATGACACTGACTGGAACTGGCGCGTCGATGCCAGAGCTGCCGGTGCATCCCGTTGCATGGCGGACATCGGATCTCACTTCTTCGATATGGCAGAACATGTGACGGGATTGCGTTTGACGTCACTTTGTGCCGATCTGCAGACGTTTCATGCCAAGCGGAAACAGCCGAAGCACTCGGTCGAAACTTTCGCCAACAAGCTGATGGGACCTGAAGATTTTATTGAGACCCCTGTGACAACGGAAGATTTCGGCGCCGTCCTCTTTCGTATGGGCGCGCGCACTCGTGGCAGCATGACCGCCAGCCAGGTATCCGCAGGCCGAAAGAACGGATTGCGCATCGAGGTGTACGGCACGAAATCTTCGGTCGCATGGAACCAGGAACGTCCGGATGAACTCTGGCAGGGGCACCGCGATACGCCGAACTCGATTTCGGTAAAGGATCCTTCGTTGCTCGAACCCGGCGCACGCAGTTACGCCGACCTTCCGGGCGGCCATAGCGAGGGCTACGACGACACGTTCAAGCAGGTGTTCCGCCGATTCTATCGTTCCATCAGGGAATCAGCCGCTCCCGATTATCCCCAGTTCGTTGACGGATTGCGCCAGATGGTGATCCTCGATGCAGTTCTCGCAAGCCACAGCAAACGCGGGTGGGTGGATGTGCTGCCGCTTCAGGCGGGTTGACGAAAATTCCGTCAGTGAATACGAGGCCTTAGCCAACGCAAATTCTAGGAACTTGGCACGCGCACAATGTTCGAAGTGGCGGACTCACCGTTGGCATTCGTGGCCCGCACTCGGTAGGAAGCCTTCTGGCCCAGCTTTACCTGCGAGTCGGTATATTGTGTCGTCGAGACCGGGAGCTCCGCGATCCGCTGCCACGATACTCGTGCCGTCGATTCCTGACGCCGCTCAACCACAACATGCTCCGGATTTCCTCCATGGACTTCCCATCCAAGCCTCACCCCGCTCTCGGTTGTAGCCGCCGTCAGCGAACTCGGCGCCTCGGGAAGAATCGGCCAGTCGAAATAGTCGGCATCGGCGACTGCCAGGATGCTGTCGGTCACCGGAAGCATCTCCAATGTATCGGTCGTTCCCTTCTTCCAGTTGAGCGGACGAATATCTCCAGACACTACGTCGATGAGCACAGGATTCTGAATGCCGGAATTCTTCACCGAGAGCGTCGCGTAGTACGAGGGAAAAACATTTCCCGGCAGGCTGTGAGCGGCAATCCAATAGGCCACGATTGTCTTCCCACTCTTGGATCGAAAGCCGTAGCTTAGGAAAGGAAAACCGCTCTGCCGGCGGATCGCTGGCAGATCATTGCTGGAAATCCGAATCGTGGCGTCTAGCTTTGTATCGGAAAACAGCGCGTTCGTGTTTTGCAACGCATAGTAGACCGGCCGCGGCATGAAGTCGTAGTCGTGGTTGGTCAGCCCATGAACGATCCCGAAATCGTCAAATTCATTCCCGTCCGTACCTGCAGCCAGAAGCCATACAAATGTCTTCACGCCCGCGGCATGGTTGTAGATCAGTCCGCGGGGTACATACTTCGCCTGCACGGATTCGTCTGAGCCTGTCCATGAAGGGATCGAGTTGAACTCATCGTCGAAAAACGGAATGCTCTCTTTGATCCCCGGGTAATGATTTACCACATCCCGCAGCGCACGAGGCGACTCGTTGAGATAGGCACCGTAATCCATCATCTCCGGATTCATATTCTGTCCGTAGCCCGGATAGGTATGGTAGGCGTAGACGTCAATCCCCTCGGCGCATTTGCAGGTATCCAAGACACGCTGCGTGAAATCGCGGGATGGGTCCGCCTGCCCGCCGTAGATCACGTTCGCGCCCCGTGTTTTGTGCACTGTATCGATAAACGACGTCAGCAGATGACCGTACTGCTCGGGATTGCCCCATGGATTCCAGTAGCCGATGTCTTGTTCATTCCACAGCGCCCAGTAATGGATTCGATCCTTGAAGTGGTCGACCATCCAGCCGACGTACTTGTTGAATGCGGTTGTCTGCTCCGGTGTGATCGGCGGCCAATAAACCGAGTACATGCTGCGATCGTCGTTGTGAAACGAACCCGGCTCGGGAACGCTCGTGTCAGGCAGCTTGCCGCTGTGCGCTGTGTACATCTGATTGCCGTAGAGCAACTGCACCTGCACATCCATCCCGTTGTCGATCAAGGAATCGACCGCATCTTCCAGCAGCGGCGGCGTCGCATACACACCACGCTTCTGCTCAATCCAATCCCAACTCGTGTAGTCAGAACTGTTCTCATACTGCCCGATGCGGATCCACTTGAAACCGGCATCGAACATGCGCGTCCACCACCATCGGTTCCAGGGCAGATAAGGATCGCGCGGCAGATCGGAGTTGATGCCAAAACCATCCTGAATCTGCGAGGTCCGCTTGGGTGGAACTTTCTCTGGAAGCTTTCGCGCGACTTGGGAAGACGAAGGAGTTCCCAGGCAGACGGTAAGCAGCAGAAGAGTGACACACGAACTGCGGCATCTGTGATTACCGGTCATGGACTTTCCCGTCCGTACGGCGCCAGGACTGCCCGCATCTCTTCAACGTGCGACTCGCTCGGCAGTCGCATGTGCGGTATTGGCAGCAATCGCCGTCGCATTTTGCTGGATCTTCCGGATCGCTTCCGCTATCTCGCACATGTCCTGCTCGTCACCCAGCAGCGCAAACTGCGGAATCCAGACTGTCTCCCACGCCGCCCGTTGTGTATGCGGGAAGCGTTGCTGCAGGAATTCGTGCTTCTCTGTTGCCTGCGCGCCACTGAGGCACTTGCGATATTCACCGCTGCGGAAGCAATCCAGTTCGTGCAACGGCGGATAGCTCGCCTGTGTCGGAATGCCTTCCGCATTCAGCGCAGCGATGAAATTCTCAGTCGAGATACCAGCAAATTGCTTACCATCGACATGAAAGATGTACGCATACTGGCCATTGCGCGTGCAGCGCGAATCGCACTTCTGCGGTGTGATGCCAGGGATCTCCGCGAACAGTTTGTCGAGCAGACGGCCGTTGCGGTGGCGGTGCAGAGTCTGTTCCTCCAAACGTTCCAACTGGACCTTCAGAATTGCTCCTTGCCATTCGCTGAGCCGGTAATTCGATCCATAGATGAAATGGCTGTAGAACCATTCGCCCGGCATGCGTCCGCAGTCGTGCACGGAGCGGGCCTGGCGCTCGAAAACGTCGTCATTCGAAATAATGATTCCGCCCTCTCCCGCTGTCATCAGCTTGCTCGACTGGAAGCTGAACGTACCCGCCTTGCCAAATGTGCCGATCTTCTTTCCTCGCCACTCGCTGCCATGCGCGTGCGCCGAATCTTCGATGAGATGAAGGCCATGTTTCTGCGCAAGCTGGCTTAAGTGATCCAGATCCGCAGGATGTCCACCCATGTGTACGGCAATGATGGCTTTCGTACGGGGAGTGATAGCCGCTTCGGTCAGTTCTGGATCGAGGCAGTAAGTCTCTGGATCGACATCTACCAAGACTGGCAAGGCATTCGCAAAGAGAACGGCGCTGGCGGTCGCGATAAACGTGAAATTGGGCACGATCACCTCATCGCCTGACCGTATGTCCAGCGCGGTAATGGTGACTTCGAGCGCGGCCGTCCCATTCGTGACAGCGATTCCGTGACGCGCGCCGTGGTACTCGGCGAACGCCTTTTCAAACTCCAGTGTCTTGGTGCCTGGTGTACGCCACCACACTCGGCTCTCGAGAACTTCGTTGAGCGCTCGGCGCTCATTGTCGTCGTACTGCGGCCAGAGCGGAAACGGCTTCTGTTTGGTTTTGTTGCCGCCGAACAGCGCGAGTTCAGGCATGTGTTCTCCTTGACCAAACTTTGTGGCAGTCAAGTAAGGTACCGCAAAAGCATGGAACAGTCACCGGCTTCGACCAACAACATACCGGCGCCAGCAACGGCTGCCTATGACTGCCGTCACAAAATGGAACAGATTCCGCGGATTTCCAATCGGACTTGCGATCTGCAATATTGCCAACGCGGGCTGCAAACCGGCTGTGTTGACACATGCGGATGTAGACCTTAGCATCCCTTTCTCGGCAGTTTGCCGACGATTCCGTAAGGCTGGGGAAGCGAGTCAACCAATGAGTCTACGAGATTTCCTGTCGAAGCAGTTCATCGATGTCATTGAGTGGGTTGAGCCAGAGGACGGGATCCTCGCCTATCAGTACCCGATGCAGGACCGTGAGATCCAGAACGGCGGTAAGCTCACCGTGCGCGAATCGCAGGCTGCGGTATTTGTGAATGAGGGCAAAGTCGCCGACACTTTCATGCCGGGGTTGTATACCCTCACCACGCAGACGCTGCCCATTCTGACCTATCTGCAAAACTGGGATAAGGCTTTCAAGTCTCCATTCAAGTCGGACGTCTATTTCTTCTCCACGCGCTTGCAGACCAATCAACACTGGGGAACGCAGAATCCGATTACCATCCGTGACAAGGAATTCGGTGCGGTGCGATTGCGGGCATTCGGCATCTACAGCTACCACCTGATGAATCCGAAAGAGTTCTATACGAAGGTCAGCGGCACACGCGACGTCTACCGCGTCGAGGATCTTGAGGGACAACTGCGCAACACCATCGTGGGCCGAATCACCGACACATTCGCAGGCAGCAATGTCCCTTTCCTGGATATGGCAGCGAATCAGGTCGCGCTCTCCGAGAAAATCGCGACTCAAATGAAGCCTGCGTTCACGGATCTCGGCCTCTCCCTCGACAGCTTCGTCGTGGAGAACCTTTCCCTTCCCGATGAGTTGCAGAAGGTGCTGGATCAGCGCATCAGCATGAACATGGTCGGCGACATGGGACGGTACACGCAGTACCAGGTCGCCCAATCCATCCCGATTGCCGCCGCCAATGAAGGCGGAGGAGCCGCCGGGATCGGCGCGGGCCTGGGAGCAGGCGTCGCGATGGGTCAGGCCATGATGGATGCAGTGAAAAAAGCATCAGCGCCGAGCGGAGAATCGGCACCTTCTTCCGGGGGGAGCGCAGCCGGAACGGCGGCTGCGGGCACAGAAACAAAGTTCTGCCTTAACTGCGGCAAGCCGATTCCCACGATCGCAAAATTCTGCCCTGCATGCGGACAGGCTCAGCCATAGTCCCAGACGCCATGAGCGGAATCGAATGGGTCATTGACGCGCACGGCTGCTCGGCTGAGTCGCTGAGCAATTCCGCGCTACTCGACGAGTTGTTCCAGCGGATCATTTCCGCGATGCACCTGCGCCCCGTCGGTCCGACCCAGTGGCATCAGTTTCCGAATACCGGCGGCATCACGGGCCTCTGTTTGCTCGCCGAGTCTCATCTCGCGTGTCACACCTTCCCGGAGTTTGGTTCTCTCTGCCTGAATGTCTTTTGCTGCGTGCCGCGCGAAGCCTGGGAGTTCGCTCCCGCTCTGAAGGGAATGTTCGGCGCCACCTCGGTCAGCGTGCGCAGCATAACGAGGTCATATCACGCTGAGGATGGTAGGAACCTCGAGCTTTCCAGCGAAGTCTTGCCGGTGGAGAGTCGCGGATGACTCAGCCAGCCGCGAATTGCCCCAACTGCGGAGCAAAGATTCTCTTTCGTTGGTCAAGCAGCGTTCAGACAGTCTGCGAATACTGCAAATCCATCCTGGTTCGTACTGACGTTGATTTGAAAAAAGTCGGCCAGGTCGCTGACCTTCCGCCAAATAGTTCTCCCATTCAGATCGGCACTGAGGGCGTGTACAACCATCATCCTTTTGTGGCTGTCGGACGAATTATTTACGAGTACGACCAAGGCACATGGAACGAGTGGCACCTGGTAATGAATAACGGCAGCGCCTGGCTCTCGGATGCGCAGGACAACTACGTCGTCACCTTCGCCGCGCCTGGCCGCAAGCTGCCGCAATCGGCCAAGGTTAGCGAACAATTTGTGTGGGACAACGAAGCCTACACGGTCAGTACCATCACCAAGGCTAACTACCGCGGCGTCGAAGGAGAGCTGCCCTTTCAATACTGGGACAAAGCAGACGTGGTGTTCATCGACCTGATGTCGGAGCATGGGAAATTCGCAACGCTCGATTACAGCGACGAAGCCCCGGTTCTATATCTCGGTGAGTCCGTTGAGTTTGAAGACTTGAAGCTCAAAAACCTGCGCACTTTCGAGGGATGGTAATGAGCACCGGAGGCCCCAACCCGCCATCCACGCCGCATGTGAAGGCGATGAATTGCCCGGGTTGCGGCGCCGCGCTCAGCCTTCGCTCGTTTACGCAGGCAGTCACGGTCGTTTGCGATTCCTGCCATTCCATCCTTGATGCACAAGATCCGCAACTGAAAATCCTTCAGCGGTTCCAGAAGGCGACGGGTGAAGATCCGCCGCTCATCCCGCTGGGAAGTCGTGGCAAGATTCGCGGAACCCTGTACGAAGCTGTCGGATTCCAGCGCCGAACGATTCAGGTGGAAGGTATTGCCTATAGTTGGCATGAGTACGTAATTTTCAATCCGTACAAGGGGTTCCGGTATCTCACCGAGTACAACGGCCACTGGAATGACACTGCGACTCTGAGAGCTCTGCCCACGCTGACCCCCTACGCTGGCCAGGTGTCAGTAGCCTACCTTGGCGAGAACTACCGGCATTTTCAAACTGCGCAAGCGTCGACCACCTTTGTCCTCGGTGAATTCCCCTGGCAAGTGCGAGTGGGTGAAGCCAATGAGGTTACGGATTACATCTCCCCGCCCCGCGTGCTCTCGAGCGAGCGATCGGGTAACGAAGTTACTTGGTCGATGGGGGAGTACATTGCGGGACGCGACATCTGGAAGACTTTCGCGTTGCCTGGCGACCCGCCGGCACCCACAGGCGTCTACGAAAATCAGCCTTCTCCATTTACCTCCGACACGAAAACGATATGGACGATCTTTGGGGCGTTCGCTATTTTTCTCCTGTTAATGATGCTCGGATTCTCCTCCTTCGCGCGCGACGAGCAGGCCTTTCAAGGGGCCTACACCTTCGATACGAGCGCTCGCGGCGAAGCATCGTTTGTCACCGACCCGTTTGAGTTGAAGGGACGTACATCGACTTTCGAGCTGTCCACTACCACGAATGTCGACAACAACTGGATATATCTGAACTATGCCCTGATCAATCAGGACACGGGGCAGGCTTACGATTTTGGCCGCGAAGTCAGCTACTACCACGGCTATGACTCCGATGGCTCATGGACTGAAGGCAGCCGCAGCGACAGCGTCGCGATTCCCAGCGTGCCCCCGGGAACATACTTTCTCCGGGTTGAGCCCGAATCCGACTCCGGCCATGGAACGATTCATTACGAGATTACGACCAAGCGAGATGTTCCACAGTTCAGTTTCTTCGGAATCGCTCTGCTGGCCTTGTTAGTCCCCGCAGCACTGATCACCTGGCGTTCCATGAATTTCGAACATTTGCGTTGGGCCGAAAGCGACCACGCACCAATGGAAAGCATCACTGGCGGCGATAGCGACGGAGATGATGATTGATGAGAAACCTTTACATGATTTACGGGGTGCTTGTTCTTGGACTTCTCGGCATGGCTGAATATCGCGGCTGGAGCCTCGCCTCCGTCAACGAAGTCAAGAACGTTCCTCGCTCCGTGCGCGACAACCCCGGCTCGTACCGTTCCGTTTATGCCGTCTATCACCATTACACAGGAGGCAAGTAAATGGGCATCCAGGTTTCCAACGTGATAAATGCCATCGTCTATGCCGCGATCGGAATTGTCATCTTTGCCAGCGCGTTCCTCGTCATCGACAAGGTGACGCCATACAACCTGTGGAAGGAAATCGTACAAGAGCACAACACTGCTCTCGCGCTGTTGCTCGGGGCGATGTCTCTCGGAATCTGCATCATCATTGCGGCTGCCGTCCACTAACTTGGGGATCCTGCTTTTCATCACCGTGTTGCTGATCGCCGCCTGCGGGCTCATCTACGAGCTCATCGCAGGCACATTGGCCAGCTATCTTCTCGGCGACAGCGTTCTTCAATTCTCTACCATCATCGGCTGCTACCTGTTTGCCATGGGCATCGGCAGCGCGCTCTCTCGCTACATCGATCGCGGACTCGCCTACCGTTTCGTGTGGATCGAGTTGATGCTTGGAGTCATCGGCGGTTGCTCCTCTGCCCTGCTGTTCCTGGCGTTTGCCTATACCCAGGGATTTCAGCTTCTGATGTATTCGCTGGTGGTCGTGATCGGAATCCTGGTAGGCCTTGAGGTCCCGCTTCTGATGCGACTGGTGCGCGGCCGCTATCACTTTCGCGATGTCGTAGCCCATGTGCTCACCTTCGACTATCTTGGTGCTCTGGGCGCATCGCTTCTGTTTCCCATCCTGCTGGTGCCCTACCTCGGGCTGGTGCGCTCGGCGATGCTATTCGGAGTAATCAACGTTCTTGTAGCGTTGTGGAGCACTTTTCTGTTCGCAAGCCAGATCTCCACCGTGCGAGCGCTGCGCTCCCTTTGCGTGGTCGTCCTTTGCTTACTCGCCGTGGGTCTGGCGGAAGCCAAACATATCACCGCCGCAGTCGAAGACAACATCTACGCCGACGAGATCATCTTCTCCCGGGACACTCGTTATCAACACATCGTCCTCACGCGTTTCAAGGATGACATCCGGCTTTTTCTCAGCAGCCATCTGCAATTCAGCTCCCGCGATGAATACCGCTATCACGAGGCGCTCATCCATCCTGGGTTATCGGCCATCCCCGCTCCTCGTCACGTTCTGGTGCTCGGCGGAGGAGACGGATTGGCCGTCCGCGAGATTCTGAAATATCCCCAAATCGAGAGTGTGACCCTGGTTGATCTCGATCCCGAAATGACCAAGCTGTTCTCCACCAATCCCATGTTGACCGCTCTGAACCAGAAGTCGTTCCTCTCGTCGAAAGTTCACATCATCAACGCGGACGCTTTCCCCTGGGTCGATTCCAACACCGACAGCTTCGATTTCATCGTCATCGATTTCCCCGATCCCACAAACTACTCTCTGGGCAAGCTGTACACGACTGCTTTCTACAAAGCCGTCGCTCGACATCTTAGCGTGCAGGGACTGATGGTGGTCCAGAGCACGTCACCCATGTTCGCGCGAGATTCTTACTGGTGCATCGCGGAGACGCTCAAGCAAGCGGGCCTGCAAACCTTTCCTTATCATGTGTATGTTCCATCGTTCGGCGAATGGGGATTCGTCATCGCCGGCCATCGTGACTTCCAACTTCCCGCTTCCCTGCCCGCCGGGCTGCGCTTCGTCAGCGTCACCGGGCTCCCCGCGATGTTTCAATTTCCACCTGACATGTCTCCTCTCCCCATGCCGCCCAACCGCCTGAACGATCAGGTTCTGGTGCGGGCCTACGATCAGGACTGGAAGGACATCAGTCATTGAAAGCATCGCGGCGCCAGTTCTTGCAGTCTGGCAGCGCAGCTCTCATCGGCCTCTCCATCAAAGGCGACCGGGCGATTACCGGATCGTTCGTAAATGACTCATTTCAGCTCGGACACCACTTGCGAGACCGGGCGCAGTTCCCTGCACCGAAGCAGACTGATAAGCGGTCAGTCGTAATCGTCGGCGGTGGCATCGCCGGTCTTAGCGCCGCGTGGCGCTTGCACAAGAAAGGTTTCACCGATTTCGTCTTACTCGAGATGAACAACCAGCCTGGCGGAAATTCGCGCTGGGGAGAAAACGAAATCACCCCTTACCCATGGGCGGCGCACTATGTTCCCGTCCCCGGTCCGAAAGCGGTCTACGTTCGCGAATTGTTTGAGGAACTGGGCGTCCTCAAAGATGGCCATTGGGAGGAACGATACCTCTGCTTCTCTCCGCAGGAAAGGCTCTTCCTCTATGGACGATGGCAGGATGGGATCGAACCGGCAATTGGACTCACTGCAGCCGATCGCGACCAGTTTCGAAGACTCGAAGATCACATCCACACGTTTCGCGCGACCGGCAAGTTCACCGTCCCGATGGAAGTCGGCTTCTCTGACAGCACCGCCGATCTCGATCGCATCTCATTCGCTGAGTGGCTACGTGCTCAGGGGATGAACTCCCGCATTCTGAACTGGTACCTGAACTACTGCTGCCGCGATGACTATGGCGCTACCACGGCCAACACTTCGGCTTGGGCGGGAATTCAGTACTTCGCCTCGCGCGAACCGGAAGAAAAAGGTCCGCTCACCTGGCCCGAAGGGAACGGTTGGATCGTCCGCCGCCTGATGGAGCGGATCGGATATTTCGTTCAGCCCAATCGCATGGTGCACAGAATTTCACAGACGAATAAGGGTGCCTCCGTTTTCTCCGGTGACACAGAATTTCGTGCAGACTTCGTAATCTTCGCCGCGCCAACGTTTCTGGCCCCTTACCTGATCGAGGGCATGGCCCCGCTGCAAAACTTCGACTACTCCCCGTGGCTCACTGCAAATCTCACCCTCGACCGCCTGCCTGCCTCGTACGGCACCGATCCCACATGGGACAGCGTCTTCATGGATTCCCCGACTCTCGGCTATGTCGACGCAACGCATCAGTCCCTGCGCACGCACATCGACCGGACCGTGTGGACCTTCTACTGGGCTCTCGCAGAAGGCTCACCCAAGGAAAACCGCCAACTGCTGTTAACTAAAGATTGGAATTACTGGAAAGAAGCGATCCTGCACGATCTGGAGCGAGTGCATACTGATATCCGGCAATGTGTTTCCCGCATCGACATCATGCGAATGGGTCATGCCATGGCCCGCCCCAACGTCGGAGCAATCTTCTCCGCCGAGCGTCGCACCCTTACTAAACCGCATGGCCGAATCCTCTTCGCGAACTCCGACCTTAGCGGATTCTCCATCTTCGAAGAAGCGCAGTACCGGGGCGTAACCGCCGCCGACTTCGTCGTCAGCAAACTCGGCGGCCACCGCATCTCCCGCTAAGCACACGGACCATTTCGGAATCCCGATGCTTCGACCTCAAATAAAAGTCCTTAGGACATTTGTCACCAACCAAGTTACGGACTAGGCTATCCAGAAGGAGTGATCTATGAGCACGATCGAAGCCAGCAGCCCAGCCGAAATCCTCGAACTCAGCCCTTATGCTCCGACGCGGTCGACCGTCAAAGATAAACCTCTGAATGCAGAAGAACTGCGCAAAACCGAAATCTACTGGCGAGCCTGCAATTACCTCAGCCTGGGAATGATCTACCTTCGCGATAACCCTCTGCTCACCGAGCCTCTGAAGCCGGAGCACATCAAGAATCGTCTGTTGGGCCATTGGGGATCGAGCCCCGGACTTTCTTTTATTTATGTCCATCTGAACCGCCTGATCAAGAAATACGATCTCGACATGATTTTTCTGGCTGGCCCGGGACATGGCGCTCCCGGCGTCCTTGGCCCCGCCTATCTCGAGGGCACGTACTCCGAGGTCTATCCCGAAAAGAGTCTCGACGTCGATGGCCTGCGGCAGTTCTTCCATGAATTTTCCTTCCCAGGCGGGATCGGTAGTCACTGCACTCCGGAAACTCCAGGTTCAATTCACGAAGGCGGAGAACTCGGCTACGTCCTCTCCCACGCGTGTGGTGCGGCCTTCGACAATCCCGAGTTGATCGTTGCAGCAGTCGTGGGCGATGGCGAGTCAGAAACCGGTCCTCTCGCGACTTCCTGGCACATCAACAAGTTCTTGAACCCTGCGCGGGATGGTGCTGTGCTCCCGATTCTTCATTTGAACGGCTATAAGATCGACAATCCGACCTTGCTGGCTCGCATCTCGCACGACGAACTTGAGAACCTGTTCCGCGGCTATGGCTGGACTCCCTATTTTGTGGAGGGCTCCGATATCGACAGCATGCATCAGGCGATGGCGGCAACGGTGGAACGTTGCGTCAATGAAATCCGCGAACATCGGCGCGCCGCGCGAGAGCATGGCGATATCACCAGACCGCGCTGGCCGATGATCGTGTTGCGATCCCCAAAGGGTTGGACCGCGCCGCGCACCCTGGAGGGACATTTCCTCGAGGGCTTCTGGCGCGCTCATCAGGTGCCGCTTCCAGCCGTGAAGAAGGATCCCGAGCAATTACGTGCTCTTGAAAACTGGATGCGCTCGCAAAGGCCCGATCCCTTATTCGAAGGCAACGGCCGGCTGGCTTCGGTGTTTCGGGACCTGGCCCCCACCGGCGACCACCGTATGAGCGCTAATCCACACGCCAATGGAGGTCGTCTTAAGAAAGCTCTTCGCTTGCCCGACTTCCGTGATTTCGCGGCCAACGTTGACAAGCCGGGCCACGCGCAAGCCGAGAACACCCGGCCGCTCGGTTTCTTTCTTGCTGAAGTCATGAAGCGGAACGCCAGCAATTTTCGCGTATTCGGCCCCGACGAGACCAGTTCCAATAAGCTCGACGGACTCTACAAGGTGACAAAGAAGTTCTGGATCGAGGAGCGATTTCCGGAAGACGACGACGGCGGCAATCTCGCGCCCGACGGCCGAGTCATGGAAATGCTCAGCGAGCACACCATGGAAGGCATGCTGGAAGGCTATCTTCTCACCGGACGTCACGGCTTCCTCTCGACGTACGAATCGTTTGTCCATGTCATCGACTCGATGTTCAACCAGCATGCCAAATGGCTGGAAATCTGCAATCACCTGACCTGGCGGCAAGCGATCGCATCGCTAAACCTGCTAATCACATCGACGGTTTGGCGGCAGGATCACAATGGTTTCACCCATCAGGATCCTGGCTTCCTCGACGTAGTGGTGAATAAAAGCGCGAACGTCACCCGTATCTATCTGCCTCCGGACGTGAATTGCCTGCTCTCAGTCGCCGACCACTGCCTGCGCAGTCAAAACTACGTCAACGTGATCGTCTGCGACAAACAGAAGCACTTGCAGTATCTGAATATGGAAGCGGCTATCACGCATTGCACTAAGGGAATCGGCATTTGGGATTGGGCCAGCAACGATGAAGGCGGCGAGCCCGATGTCGTCATGGCCTCGGCCGGCGACATTCCCACGCAGGAAGCACTGGCCGCTACCGATCTGCTACGCAAGGAATTCCCGGACCTTAAGATTCGCTTCATCAATGTGATCGATCTATTCAAGCTCCAGCCCGCCAGCGAACATCCTCACGGACTCTCTGACCGCGAGTTCGATTCGTTGTTCACGGTCGACAAGCCAGTCATGTTCAACTTCCACGGCTACCCGCAACTGATTCACCGCCTGGCGTATCGCCGCACGAATCATTCCAATATTCACGTGCGTGGATACAAGGAGAAAGGAAGCATCAACACGCCTCTGGAACTGGCGATCGACAACAATATCGACCGCTTCAGCCTCGCCATGGATGTCGTGGACCGCGTCCCCAGGCTGCAGAGAATCGGCGGCCACGCCAAAGAGAGATTCCTGAATCAGCAGATCGCATGCCGCAACTACGCCCATCAGTACGGTATCGACATGCCCGAAGCGACAGACTGGACCTGGCCATATTGATCGCATTGCAGTGCCCCTGTTTCCGCGGCTGTTGGGCGGGCGTCACGCCCGGCGACTTAACACTCTGGACCTGTGGCACTGCGAGCCTTCGAAAAAGGTGTGCCGCCTTACCTGTCATCGATGCAACTGGGGACTAGCGCAACCGTGGAAGAGCGGCCCTTCAGGGCCGCGTTAAGGCGTTGCGAAATAGATGGGCTTTAGCCCCCGCGCGCGGTCTCACGAGTGCGTTATCGTTCGCACTCTCAGGACGGGTGCGCCTCGCCCTTAATTACCCGCACCGTATCGCGTGCAATCAGTAGCTCCTCGTCGGTTGGGATCGCGTAGGCAAGCAACTTTGAATCCTCCGTGTTGATGAGGCCCTCGCGTCCGACCGTTTGCTGGTTTTTCTGAGTATCGAGATGTAGCCCGGCCCACTCCATCTCACTGCAAATCCGCGCACGCACCTCGGGAGAATTCTCCCCGATACCCCCAGTAAACACGACGGCATCGGCCCCACCCATCGCAGCAAGATAAGCTCCAATGTACTTGCGGGCCCGGTAACAGAAAATCTCAATCGCCAAGCGCACTCTCCGGTCGTCGTGGTCCGTCAGTTCCGCCTGCAGTTCGCGCATATCGTTCGTCAGTCCGGAAATTCCCAGGAGTCCGGACTGGGTATTCAGCAACGTCTCCACCTCCGAAGACGACATTCCTTCTTTCCGCGCGATAACGCCCACGATCGCGGGATCCAGATCTCCCGACCGCGTGCCCATCACCAACCCTTCGAGCGGCGTCATTCCCATTGACGTGTCAACTGGAGATCCCGCCTTTATCGCCGCGGCAGAGCACCCATTCCCCAGATGAAGCGTAATAATATTCGTCTGCTCACGAGTGAGTCCTCTCAGCGCCCGGTACCGAAAGGCAACATAGCGGTGCGACGTCCCATGAAATCCGTATCGCCGAATGCGATGCCGGCGGTACAGGTGATAGGGGATCGCATACAGGTAAGCCTGCTCGGGAATTGAATGATGGAAGGCCGTGTCGAACACCGCCACCTGCGGCACCTCTGTGCCAAGAAGCTCTCGCGCTGCCAGAATCCCCTTCACATTATTCGGATTGTGCAGCGGCGCCAGATCGATACAATCCTCGATCCCCTTG
This sequence comes from Acidobacteriota bacterium, assembly GCA_003225535.1. Taxonomy (GTDB): domain Bacteria; phylum Acidobacteriota; class Terriglobia; order Terriglobales; family Acidobacteriaceae; genus Sulfotelmatobacter. The sequence continues at coordinate 15,131 of QIAL01000231.1, forward strand.
AGCACTCGATCATCAATTCGCGTGGACTCCTTGAACAATTCCCCGCCGTGCACGACGCGGTGACCGACGGCGTGTATCTCGGCTGTATTCTTGATCTCGTGAATTCCGGAGCGTTCCGATGCGATGTAGCGGAGCAGATAATCGAGAGCCGCATCCATGTCCCTCAGCGGCGCCGTCAGAGTCTTTCCGGGTTCTTTGCGATAGCGGATCTTAACGATCGCCTCGCCTCCGACCCCCTCGACTTCCCCGCGCAGAATGCGGTCGTCCTTATACGCTTTAATCTGCTCGAGGTCGGTGGCAATGATCTGAAACTTCAGGCTGGAACTTCCGGAATTCAATACCAGTACGTTCATCATCCGCGCCTCACATTCACGGCAGCACCACCCTTAGATAGCTTTTCTCGTCTCGTTGCCAGCAACGCTCATCCGCCTCCCACCGCAGCACCCACATCCTCCGCCGGTTGCGGCAAGTTCGCCGGGATCATCCACACGGCAATCCCCGCGCTCAATACCGCAAGACCCGCGCAAACAAACATGATCAGTCTAAAACTAAACAGGAACGCCTGAGTGATGTCGCTTCGGAGTATCGCCTTCGTGCCAGCATCCAGTCCACTCGGGGGCTCCAACGCGCCCAGCCTGATCAAATTGGATTGAATTTCATGTAAGGCATCGACAGGCAAATC
>QIAL01000231.1:16055-18957 GCA_003225535.1 Acidobacteriota bacterium
GCCGCGACAATCAGAGGACCAATCATTAAAGGATTTCGCGCCCCGAATCGCCTGACGAGTCCACCCGACCACCGCGACAGAAAGAACATGAGAAGAATCATCGGCAGCACCGCTGCCCCAGTTCGCGTTGGCGAGTAAGCCTGGATCTGAATCAGGTTCAGCGGATATACAAAAAAGAAGACGCCCAGCGCCGCGTATAGCACCAGAGTCAAGAGATTCGCGCCAGTGAAACTGCTCACGCGGAACAGTTGAAGCGGGAGCATTGGCTCCGACACACGCTTCTCTACGAAGACAAAAATGAAGAGAGAGGCCATTCCTACCATCAAGCTTCCGATCACAACCGGCTGTCTCCAGCCGCGCGCGCTAGACTCGATAAACCCATAGACCAGTCCGGCAAGACTCACGGTGGCGACCAGAGCGCCGAGCCAATCAATTTGGCTCTTCCGGTCTTCCGAACGCCGCGATTCTGGAATATGCCGCAACGAAATCGCGATGACCGCGGCAGCGAGAGGAACATTGATGAAAAAGACCCAATGCCACGACGCCCTCTCAATGAGCCAACCGCCGAGAACCGGGCCGACCGCCGTCGTGATGGCGGTGAACCCCGACCATGTTCCTATCGCCTGCCCTCGCTTCTTCTCGTCGAAAGATGCACTGATAATCGCGAGACTGCTCGGCACTAAAGCAGCCGCCCCAATTCCTTGCGCACAGCGGGCCAGGACCAACTGCGTAACATTCGAAGCCATCCCACAGCCTATCGATGCCGCGCCGAAAGTGCCCGCCCCAAGCACGAAGATCAGCCTGCGCCCAAAGGAATCACCCGCAGCACCGCCCACCAGAATCAGAGCGGAAAGAAATAATCCGTATGACTCGACCACCCACTGAACGCCCACTACGCTCGCGTGCAGGCTCGATTGAAGGGCCGGCAGGGCCACGTTGACCACAGTACCGTCAATGAAGGCCATGCTCGAGCCGAGGATCGTCGCCGCGAGCACCCACGATTCCGAATTTCTTGCGCAAGGAGCGGCGAACGTCCCCGCCCGAATGATCGGCTCATCACATGGCTGCCTCATGCAGAGTGTGGATGCGAAAAGAACTCCTCCCGATTCTCTCGATCAAATTATCTTCGTCAACGGAAAGAAAAGAACGGGAGGAGGACAATTCTCAACATTCCTACTCCACCTGGCCCTCGACAATCGTGCCACCCAATCCAGCTTGGCGGGTGCCTGGTCAACCTCTGTGTTCCTCTGTGTCCTCTGTGGTGAGTGACTTTAACTCCGGAATCTGCCGCTGTCGCGCACCCTGCGTGCTGCGTCCTCGAGGAAATCATCGACGTGCTGGTGCGATTGCGGCTGCAGTCCAGTTTTCGCCTTGATGCGCTCGGCAATCTGGATCGCCGTTCTCAGCCGTACATCCGGGTCTAGTTCGAAACGGCGGCTCAAGTAGGTCTCGATCAGCACGAGTTCCTCGGCCGTCACCTGCCCCATTCCGCCTGAGGAAGAAGCGGTGTCGGCGGCCGTATTCCACGTAGGCCGCACTTCCTCGCTCGGCTTCTCGTGAACTACCACCGTACCAGCCACGAAGTCTCCCAGCCGCCGGCTTTGCTTGTTCAACATCATGCAGACCAGGCCAAAGCCGTAAAGTATGCCGGGCTGCATGTCGACAGCTCGCATGAAATTCCGCCCAATCGCCTCGTAGGCATTGATTGGGCGTCCACTTTCCTTGATCACCCGAATTCCAGCAATTCTCTTACCCGGCGTCTGTCCCTTCCACAGGATTTCAAAAATCGCGAAGTATCCCCAGTAGATGGAAAATCCGATGAAGATCGCCATCGCCGGTCCCAGGGTCTTCGGCAGGAATGTGAACATCGAGAACCCTTCCGGAAGTAACAGAAGGAAGATAAGTCCCGTTATGAGATAGAGGGCGCCCTGGATTAAAGTATCAATGGCAATCGCCAGGAACCGGCTGCCGATCCCGGCGAGAGGCAATTCCAGCGCGATCTGCTCTGGAGTATCGATCTTCAGTTGTTCGAATGAATCAACCATGATTTCCACTCGCTGGCTCGAGAAGCGCAAACCGCACTGGGCGAAGCTTGAAGTCCTGCTGAACCAGAGTTCCAAGAGCGGACTAAAGTCGCTGTCGCGCTCCGATCTGCAGGAACTGAGCTTGCTCTATCGCCAGACCGCCGCCGACCTCGCTGCCATCCGCGAAGATCGAGGATCGGTGCACTATGCGCGTTACGTCAACCAACTGCTGGTGCGCGCCCACAATACCATCTATTCCGGCCACAGGGCGAGTCCCAAGGCCGTGATTTCCTTCTTTACGAATACATATCCCGTCGCATTCCGGCGCCACCTGCGCCATGTTGCGCTCGCCACCGCCATCTTCGCCATCGCCGGACTCGTGGGCGCTGTAATTACTTATCAGAATCCTGACTTCAAGGTTAAATTGCTCGGACCGCAGATGGTCGAAACCATCGACCGCCACCAGATGTGGACGCACTCCATCGTCGGCATCAAGCCGGTAGCGTCCAGCGCGATCATGACCAACAACATGAGCGTCGGTTTCACTACGTTCGCGCTCGGTATCACAGCCGGCCTTGGAACGATCTACATGATGGCATTCAATGGCTTGCTGATCGGAGTCATCGGTGTGGCCTGCTATTTCTCGGGCATGAGCCTCCAGCTTTGGAGCTTCGTCGCGCCTCACGGTGTACTCGAATTGCCCGCGATCTTCATCGCCGGGGGCGCCGGCCTGCGGATCGCTCAAGGCCTGCTCTTCCCCGGCACCCTGCCGCGGCGCGATTCGTTGGCCCGGGCCGGGTCCGAAGCGGTACAGTTGCTGCTTGGGACCATTCCTATCCTGATCATTGCCGGCACCATTGAGGCGTTCGTTTCGCCAA
>QIAL01001072.1:0-1172 GCA_003225535.1 Acidobacteriota bacterium
GAAAAAGCTGCATCAACTGGACGCCATCGCCCGGAACAGTCGGAAGCTGCGCGCTATTAATCTTTGCTCCGCTGTCCTGGATGGCCACGGTGAGATTTCGCAATGAGCGCTCCAGGACATCGTTCAGTTCGGTCGGCACAAGCGCTTTGGCTTTGGTCCCAACTCGCGAATAGGTGAGCAGATCGACGATCAGCCGCTGCATTCGCTCCGAACCATCCAGCGCAAATCCGATGAACTCCTCAGCATCATTATCGAGCTTCCCTTTGTAACGCTGGCGCAAAAGCTGCATGTAACTGGTGACCATTCGCAGCGGTTCCTGGAGATCGTGTGACGCCACATACGCAAATTGTTCGAGGTCTTCATTGGAGCGCTTCAGTTCCCTGGTGCGCCTTGTGACCCGCTGCTCGAGAGTTTCGTTGAGCGCCTTGAGTTCGGCTTCGGCCCGCTGCCGTTCGGCCACGCGCTGATCGAGCGACTCGGTCATCTCATCGAAGGCGCGCGCCAACTCACCCAATTCCCCTTCGTCGTAAGCCGTGTGAGTGCGAGCTTTCAGGTCTCCTGCGGCAACCTTTCTGGTCGCGCCAACCAATGCGCGAACTTTCCTCAAAATAAAGAAGTCGCCACCAAACCATGCCGCGATAACAGCCAGCGCCGTTACCATGCTTAGATAAATGAGGTTAATAGCCAGGGTGCGGTAAGCAGGCGCCAGAGCCGCTTCTTTCGGGATTCCCAATAACACCCAGGAATCGGCTATTCCCTCCGTGCGACTCAGCGAGGTGTAGGCATAGATCCGTTTCACATCGTCCAAATGAAAATCATGGCCCGTGTCCTCTTTGGTGATGCTGAGGAACCTCGCGACGTCTGGAACCTGCGTCATCGATTGCGCGATGCGCCTGTCGTCCGTATCGGGATAGCGCAGAATAATCGTCCCGTTTCGGTCAATCCCAGTGAGCGTCGTGCGATCAGGAAGATCAGCCCTGGCCACCAGTTGGTTCAGCCAGGTCAAATCGAGGGTGGCAAAAATCACGCCTACAAAATGGCCTTCGAGATTTCGCAACGGGAATGCAAGGTCCACTGTCGGCCTGCCGCTCCGGCCCACACGATAATCTCCGACCGCGAACTTCATCGTTTCCTTCACCCGCAAAAACGAAGCGCGGTCCCCCAGGAAAATG
>QIAL01001072.1:1223-1520 GCA_003225535.1 Acidobacteriota bacterium
TTGGCGCAGCTCGCTCACTTGCGACAGGGTCGTGAGCAACTGCCGCGCGGCTTCGAGATGCTGCTTTTGTCCGGTCGTGGCCATCCGCACGATCCGAAGCGCGGACGCCCTGGCCTCGGCGATCGCCGCCTCGCGCTGTTCGATGGCGGTGTACAAGACCAGTCCAAGGACCGGCAATATCGCCATCAGCACCAGCAAGAGCAACCGCGCCCGCAACCTCGACAGCCGCACCGCAAAAAATCCGCGTCGTTCAGTTGCTGGGCTGGCGCTCGAATCATTCACAAATCTACTCCGGCG
>QIAL01000487.1 GCA_003225535.1 Acidobacteriota bacterium
AAGAACGAAGACGTCACCGTCGTGCTGGGCGTCAACCATGAGAAGTATGACGGTGCAAAGCACCACGTCATTTCGAACGCCTCGTGCACCACGAACTGCCTGGCTCCTGTAGCGAAGGTGATTCAAGATGAGTTCAAGATCGTCTGTGGAACCATGACGACGATTCACTCCTACACCAATGACCAGGTGATTCTCGACTTCCCGCACAAAGACCTGCGGCGTGCGCGTGCCGCTGCACTCAACATGATTCCGACTTCCACCGGAGCAGCCAAGGCGCTGAAGCTGGTGATTCCGGAGCTCGGCGGCAAGATCGACGGCTTCTCGATGCGCGTGCCGACGCCCAACGTTTCGGTGGTCGACTTCGTGGTATGGGTGGAGAAGAAAACGACCAAGGAAGAAGTCAATGCGGCACTGAAGAAGGCATCAGAATCGGGATCGTTGAAGGGATATCTGGGCTACGAAGAACATGAGTTGGTGTCGTCCGACTACAAAGGCGACTCACGCTCCTCGATCGTCGATTCGCCTTGTACGATGGTGGTCGGCGGCAACTGCGTGAAGGTGATCTCCTGGTACGACAACGAGTGGGGATACTCCTGCCGCGTGCGCGACCTGATCAACTACATAGCGAGCAAGGGCCTGTAACGACTTGCGTGCGGCGCGGGCGCTCTCGCCCGCGCTGCTCGCAGCGTAAGGAAGACCGCACGGGCGAAAGCGCCCGCGCCACACCAGCCTGCCAAAGGACTCCAGCCATGTCCAAGCTTTCGATTCGTGATCTCCCGCTCAATAGCAATCGCATTTTCATGCGTGTCGACTTCAACGTACCGCTCGAAGACGGCCGCGTTATGGACGATACCCGCATCCGCGAAACCCTTCCCACGATCGAATACGCCCTGAGGCATGGGGCGCGCTTGATTCTGGCCTCGCACCTCGGCCGGCCGAAAGGCAAGCCCAATCCGAAGATGAGCCTGAAAACTGTGGCGGAGCGGCTGCGTATGCTGCTCGACAAGGAACTGGCGCGCGGTGAAAACGTCGGCTTCTGCCCCGAGTGTGTCGGACCTGAGGCCGAGGAAGTGGCGACTCAACTGGAAAAAGGGCAGACGCTGTTGCTGGAGAATCTTCGTTTCCACTCCGAAGAGGAAGCCAATGATCCCAAGTTCGCGCGGCAACTGGCGAATCTCGCCGAGTACTACGTGAATGACGCTTTCGGTTCCGCCCACCGCGCGCATGCTTCGACCGAGGGCATTACTAAGTTCATGAAGCAGTGCGCCGCCGGCCTGCTCATGGAGAAGGAATTGAAGTATCTCGGCAAGGCGCTGGAGCATCCGGAAGCGCCTTTTGTGGCGATTCTCGGCGGGGCCAAAGTCAGCGACAAGATCGGTGTGATCAAGAACCTTCTGACCAAGGTGAATGTGCTGATCATCGGCGGAGGGATGGCTTACACATTTCTCAAGGCGCAAGGCCAGGAGATCGGCAAGTCGCTGCTCGAAGCTGACAAAGTTGATCTCGCCAAGAGCCTGCTGGAAGAGGCGAAGAAGCGCAAGGTAAAGCTGTTGCTGCCTGTCGATCACGTGGTCGCGATGAAGCCCGAGGCGAATGCCGTGGTCCAGCAGGTCGGTGAAGGCCAGTCGATTCCCGCCGACAAGATGGCGCTCGACATCGGTCCGAAGTCGATCGAACTGTTCTCGGAGGAAATCTCCGACGCGCGGACGATCGTATGGAACGGCCCGATGGGCGTGTTTGAAGTGCCGGGATTCTCCAAGGGCACGTTCAAGATCGCGCACGCGGTTGCAGACAATGGCGGGGCGATTTCGATCGTCGGCGGCGGCGACTCGGTTGCAGCCGTAAAGGCGGCGAACGTCGCGGACAAAATCACTCACATCTCGACGGGCGGCGGAGCGTCGCTTGAGTTCCTGGAAGGCCAGAAGTTGCCGGGCGTCGAGGCGCTGACGGAGAAAAAGTAAACTCAGCTACAGGCGGTCGAGAGTCAACTGGTCAGACACGCCTTCGAAATATTTCTGCAGGGCCCGGTGAAAGATATTGTCGTCACGACATGCTTGTGCAAAAAGGGTCATGGACGATCTAAATTTCACGTCGTCTGGACTACCAAAGATATCTGTCGCCGAACGCCCGTCCACATCGAGAACCAACTGGGTGCACTCTTTGAGACGAGGACCAAGGACTGGATGCTGAAGATACGCTTGGGCCTCGTCGAGGGACGAGATTGCATATTCGATCGAGGTTGGGCTTCGCCCCAAACCTCTGATCTGTGGAAAGATAAACCACATCCAGTGTCCCATCTTGGCTCCGGCGCGCAACTCCGACTGTACTCGCTTGAAGATCGACTCTTGGGCGATCACAAAGCGATCCAAATTGTAAGGATCAGTGGACGTTCGCAAACGGCACCACCTGCATAGAAGAGCTAGAACGAAATCTAATACGAAAAAGGCGAACTCATGAGAAAAAAAGTAATGGCTGCCAACTGGAAGATGTACAAGACTCCCGACCAGTCTCGCGATTTCTTCCGCGACTTCCTTCCGCTCGTGGCCGGACACACGCGCGACGAGATCGTCGTCTGCCCGCCGTTCCTGAATATTCCCGCAGCTCTGGACGCGGCAAAAGGATCGAACGTGGCGATCGGCGCGCAGAACGTGCACTGGAAGGACGAAGGCGCCTTTACGGGTGAAACATCGGTTGGCCAGTTGCTGGCGTGGGGAGTGAACAACGTTATCATCGGACACTCGGAGCGGCGCCAGTACTTCGGCGAGACCGACGATACGGTGAACTTGCGCCTGAAAACCGCGCTGGAGGCGGGGTTCACGCCCATCTGCTGCGTGGGAGAAGTACTCGAGGAGCGCGAGGCGGGCATGACCGACGATGTTCTGCGCCGTCAATGCATGCGCGCCTTTCACGCCATCTCTGCGAAGAAGGCGGCCAAATTGGTCGTCGCCTATGAGCCGGTGTGGGCGATCGGCACCGGAAAGACCGCGACTCCGGAAATTGCGGCCGAAGCGCATGCCGTCATCCGCAAGGAAGCCACCGAGATTTTCGGTGAAGCCTTCGCCAGTCAGTTGCGGATTCTCTACGGTGGCTCGGTCAAGCCAGAGAACGTGTCTTCGCTCATGGCGCAGGAGGAGATTGATGGGGCGCTGGTGGGCGGAGCTTCGCTCGATCCGAAGTCGTTTACCGCGATCGTGAAGTACTAAGGCGCAGTTGGTTTTGCCAACTGCCATCAGTGATCCGGCGCACAGAATTTTCTGTGCGCCGGAACTAGAATTCGTTCCGCACAACACCGCGTAAGCGGCTCCTCAACAAATTCAATCCCCGAGGAGGTCGTATGCCGCTCTCCAAGCTGCGTGAATTCCTTGATTCCAACAACGTCAAATACATGGTGATGTCTCATTCTCTCGCCTACACGGCGCAGGGCGTGGCCGCGCTGGCGCACGTTTCTGGCAAGAAACTCGCTAAGACCGTGATCGTGAAGATTGACGGCATCCTCGCGATGGCTGTGATTCCGGCTTCGGAGCACGTTGATCTCGAGCGAGTGAGGACCTTAACGGGCGCTGAGACTGTCGAGGTTGCGACCGAGCGCGAGTTCACGGACGCCTTTCCCGACTGCGAAACGGGTGCGATGCCGCCGTTCGGAAATCTCTACGACATGTCGGTCTATGCCGACGCTAGTTTGGCGGAGAACGAAGAGATTACCTTCACCGCCGAGACGCATCGCGAATTGGTGCGGATGCAGTGGGAGGATATGGCGCGGCTGGTCAATCCGACGGTCGATCGGTTGATTTATCAACACGCTGCGGTAGCGTGACGGTCAGGTCTCGCGCTCGCTTCGCTCGCTGGACGGCCGATGGCGGCCGTCCCCACATAGATTGTGTAGCCCCGGACGCCTCGTCCGGGGTTGCGAAGCGCAATGATGATGCATTCGCTGTCTTTAGACTTTCGGGCGTCTCATCGCTCGCACGCTCCCCTTCGCTTCGCTCAGGGTCGCGGGGCGGACGAGGCGTCCGCCCCTACACAAAACAGGTGAAAATCTATGTCCGCTTCAGTCCTATCGCCATGATGTGTGAACTGGCGCCAAGGACCGACGGTTCGCGCTCCATTTTTCGGACGGCGGTCAGCAGGCGCTCGCGCTGAATTGGGTCAGCCCAGAGACGATCAAAATCGCGAGCCAGCCAGCCCGGGCCTTCGATCGGCAATACCTCAAGGATTTGAAACCCGGCGGCCTGGACTTCGCGCGCCAGTTCGCCGGGACGATGAAAGAAAGCGTCGGTAAAATACAGAGGGTTCCCTGTGGAATTCCGGTGCTGGCCATTCTCCAGGTCGCAATCGAGGATGGGAGCAAACTGCGGATCGTCGAAAAATCCGTGAGCGAGCGAGTCGAGCATAGACGCGAAGTGACTGATGCCTACACCCCAGACCAGCCCTCCGGGACGCAGCACGCGGTATGCCTCGCGCAGGCACGCGATGCGATCTTCCCTTTCGACCAAAT
>QIAL01000488.1 GCA_003225535.1 Acidobacteriota bacterium
GCCGTAATACTCTTCGAGGCCCGGCATATTATGACTTCGATTTTGCGCTCATCAAGACAACTCCGATCGGCCACCGGGAAAGCGGTTTGGAGCGAGCGGACCTCCAATTCCGCGCAGAGCTCTTTAATCTGCTTAACATCGTCAACATGGGGTTACCCGCGAACACCATCGCGGGTTCAGGGTTTGGCATGATCAGCAAGACCGCGGGAACTTCCCGGCAAATTCAGTTTTCGCTAAAGCTCATCTATTGAGGCGCGTCTTGCAGCGAGACAGGGTTGGGGGTAGCAGCAATCCGGCTCAAAATCCTCGTCCAAGGAAACCTCTTTTCTGAATTCCGCCAGGTTCTGAAAGGCTTTCAAGAGCGCTTCTTGGACCGCATCTTCGGAGTCTTCCCTATTACGGGTGACGGTTTGGGAGATTCAGAAGTCTGCGGTCGTATCGCTTCACCAGTTGCTCGAAAGCAGCAACATTCCCGTTCTTGCTAGCGTGGACAAGATCCAGGTCGTTGCTAGCTGCGAATTGTGCCGACTTTGCGTTCACAGTCGTTTACGGCGCTTTTGGAGAACGACCCTTTTGCAGCGTAACCAATGTTGGCTGTGCCGTCTCCTTGCGCACCAGTTAGACGTCTGAGCTCACTGCACCACGACTTTGCCGGTCATCTTCGGGTGGATTGTGCAGTAGTAGGAATAGGTTCCCGCCTTGGTAAATGTGTAGATGAACTTTTCATCCGTATCGAGCACCTTGGACTTGAACACACCCTCCGTGCTGACCGAGGTATGGGGAATGTCGTCTTTGTTTGTCCAGGTAACTGTCGCCCCGACGGGTACCGTGATCGTCGGTGGTCCAAAAACGAAGTTGTCGATTTTCACCTCTGCATTTGCCGCAGAGGGCTGGTCATTCGCCGTAACGGTCGGTGATCCCGCGACTAGCAGCACGATCGCAATGATTACCGATGCTGTAAAACTTGCAACCCAGAAACTGTTCCGCTTCATTGTTCTGTTTCCTTTACGGTTTTATTTTTCTTCCCTGATTTTCATTGTTCGGGACCGGATCGTTGACGGTCCACATAAGACTTGAGTTAACGACCACCAGAGCCGCTGCCACTTCCTGAAGCCGAAGGCCCCGAATTCGCAAGTGGCGAATCGACAACCGCAAGGCTCCGTCCGCTAACCAGATAGTTCACGTCCGTGATTCCCAACACCTGTTGCAACTGATCGGCAGGCACTTTCATGGGTCCGGCTGAGGGAGCAGTTCCCGGCGCGGGTTGAGGGAATGCAGTGGACATCGCCGTGTGGAAAGACACTTTGCCTTCCACCTTTTGCATGATCTGGTGGATATGGCCGTTTAACACCGTCACCGATCCGAAACGCTTGACATACGACAAGGCTTGTTCGGCCTTTGAGATCGTCTTCCAGCCACTCTAGTTGTTCGTGACCGAGCGACCCCATGCCGCCGGCCTTGAGATTGGCGACATTCACGAGCCCCACAAAGTGGACGCCCTTTTGATCGAAGCTGTACCAGCCGCTGCCTTTTGTGCCCTTCCCGTAGCGCTGCAGATATTGTTCGCCGTTATCCGTCAGCATGTCGTGCTCGCCTGGCACAAAGTAGATTTGTTTCGCGGAGGCACCTTTTAACACCTGGTCCAGCGTGTCGAACTCACTCGGCTTCGAGAGCTGACTCAGATCACCGGTGTGAATGATGAAATCCGGCTTGTGGGGCATCGCGTTGATCTTGTTGATTGCCGTCTGCAGAGTAGCGGTAACGTCCGGGTTGGCCGGCTTGTTAAAGCCGATGTGGCTGTCGCTGATCTGGACAAAGCTGAAGTCTCCGCTTTTGGCTGCATCTTTGCCGTTGGTCTTGGCGAATGCCCGAGACGTCGGAATGCCGCCGCTCATGGTCCAGACCAGGCCTGTGCCGGCCCATGCCATGCACTTCAGAAATCCCCGACGATCGACGCCGTCGTTGTTGAGGTCTTGCAATTTCTGATCGATAAGATCTTTGTTCTTGTCTGTCATCTGGCCTCCATTGTTTTTGTAGCGTTCACAGTTGATAACTGGACTGAGTCGGTTTTATTCCCGCCGAACAACAGAAGGGCAATCCGAAACTTCTGCGGTTGGGAGACTGACAAAGGAATACAACGGTGGCGATCTCCCCGGGAGGGGATAGCCACCGAGAAAGGGACCTGATTCAGATCTGGCTTCGTGGTGCCGTCGGGGGCGGACTCGGACCTGCTCTGAGCGAATTCGACGCGACGGGCGTTCCCGCGCCCGTCGCGTCTTCAGTTGAGAGCTGTTCTCACCTTGCCAACCACCAGGCGAGCGCTAGCCACAACGGCGTCACGGTCAACAACGCATTCCTCGCTCCCCGCACCAATGCCCTGACGACGGAACACGCCATTCCACGATCCTGGTCGTCGCAGGCGCGCCTCTGCGCAAAGGATTCCAGCAGTTCGACCTTGCCGGTGCGTATCAGGGATTTCCGCGATGTACCTTCGCTATTTACCGTCATACATGACCCTTGCTCCCGAATCTATTTTTAGGCGCGATCTCGTCGGAGCCCTAACCGGGAAGGTTCACACCACTCAGAAAGCCGCCCAAATGGCCGGTCAGCGCAACAATACCCACTGCCAGAAATTCCACGGCGAAGCGATAGCTAGGCAAGAAATCCGTCCGTCGCCGAGCACGGAAATGCACCCACCACACCAGCCAGATCAGGACGCTCGAGACGCACGCAAGCACTAGGTGCAGCAACAGGGTCCCCTTCAGTTTCTGGCCCTCGAGTTGGAAGTGCCACGCGAGTAGCCCGGTGGCGAGAACGGGAAACGTTGAAATCGCCGCCGCGAGCAAGTTGTAATACGCCGCGTCTGCGAGGCCACGGCGCTTCGTCCACAGTGCTATGAGGTCGAACCCTACTGCCGCTAGAAACAGACCGATTGGAAAATGGATCAGCACCACATGTTGTGCGTGCTTCGCCAAGAGCGCGGTCTTTAGATCGAAAGGATTTACCATCGCCTCAGCCCTTCTAAGAATCTGCTTCTCCTGCAGTTCACGATCCGACTCCTGTGAAATGACCTTCACCATGGATAACGGACTTTGTGCCGCTTTATTCCGCTTGGATTGCATAATTGTCAGCGGCACGACGAATTGATATTTCAATGGAATATTTACGTGGAAAGGTAGTTCTTAAGAGTAACGGGGATTATTTGGGGCGTTCATGATATGTGGTCACCATCATTGCAATGTCTGTCTCACCAATTATTTAGCCTGCCACTGAGCTTTCCCCAACAATTTTTTGTTTTGGAGGGAATAAATCCAGCATTCCGAAGTTCTCACCATGTGGACGTGTCAGGAGCGAATCTCCAACTCGACTCGTTCGAAGAACTGGCCATCCCGCTCTTCGATCAGCTTTACAACTTCGCTCACTGGCTCACGCAGAATCGCGATGAAGCTGAAGACTTAGTTCAGGAAACTTATGTTAAGGCATTGAAAGGATTCTCATCCTTTCAGTTGGGTACTAATTTCCGGGCATGGATCTATCGCATCCTGCGCAACACGTTCTTGACCTCTCGCACGGGCCTGAAAGTTACAATGACCGTGCCTCTCGATTTCGATGAGGAGGAAGAGGGACCGGAACCTGCCATTGAGCACGACACGCCTGAGACGCTTCTGTTGGCGAGGTCGAGCCACGAATCGCTACAGAGTGCGATCGATCAACTCCCGGTGCATTTCCGAGAGATCCTTCTTTTGTGTGAGGTAGAGGAGATGTCGTATCAGGAGATTGCCGACACGCTTGCCGTTCCCATCGGTACCGTAATGTCACGTTTATCGCGTGCGAGGCAAACTCTACGGAATCAATTGCGACCACAAAAAGAAGCAGGACTGAGAATTCCTAGGGGGACGAACCATGGTCTGTGAATCCTGGAAGGAAAGACTCGACACCTACCTGGACGGAGAGCTTCCACACGAGGAGATGCGAACTTTCGACGCTCATGTGCGTAATTGCTCCTCCTGCTCCGCCGATGCTCTTTCACGCGTGCAGTTCAAGCGCGCGATTCACCTGGCGGGGAAACGCTTCACTCCCAGTGCCGAGTTCCGGAATCGGATGCAGCAGAGAATAGCGTCCAAGCCGCGGCGGGCTTTCCGTCTGGGATGGATGCTAGCGGCGGCGGCGGCCGTCGTTCTCGTTGCCGGAACCTTAACTTCAACCTATCTGGGAAACCGATCAGGCAGAGACCAGGTGTTCAGCGAGATTGCAGACTTGCACGTGGCGACGCTGGCCAGTTCATCGCCGGTCGATGTCATCTCGACCGACCGGCACACGGTAAAGCCCTGGTTCCAAGGGAAAATTCCCTTTGCCTTCAATTTGCCGGAACTCCAGAGTAGCGAGTTCTCTCTGCTAGGCGGGCGGATGACGTATCTTGAGCAAACGCCAGGTGCACATCTCATTTACGACGTGCGGAAACACCATATTTCCGTTTTCGTGTTTCAGGAACGGTCCTTGCCAGCAAGGTTGACTGATAGCTCCGTCAAGCCAGAAAAATTGTCGTTCAACATGGAAACATGGAGTCAGGGTGGGCTCCGCTGTTTCGTGATCGGGGACGCGAGTGCTGCGGACATCGATAGTCTCGTAAGACTGTTTAAAACTGCGTCATAGAGTGGGCTACAGTAATCCTGATAGCCGTACCGTTCTTCAGGACTTGATCTCCAAATCCGCGACCTAAGTCGCGCAAGACAGTTGCCGGGTGGCAGTCAGCGACAGCCACTGTGGCTCAGCGCTTCACTGCAAACTCCGATCCTCCTGTTGACCGTTGCGCCTGGCTGGTTAGCCGGGGGTAACACTCTTTCGTCCTCTCAGATTTTTTTCGTCGCGGTGGGAATAATCTCTGGCCTACCCAGTTTGGATAATTACAGGACTTCTGACTTCGAGCCGCAGTTCTCGATCGGTCCACGGCTTTGAGGAATAGAGGTCTACAAAGCAGCCAGCTTACGTCCTACACCTCTGTAAGCGACTGTGTCCTTTGGAGGAACGCTCATGCTCATGCCCCATTGGAGGAAGGTTCTCCTATGTTCTTGCCTTTTTGCGGCAGCGGCCGCTTTGGGTACGGGACTCGCCAGAGTCGCAGCGAAGTCAGCAACTGAAGCGCCCGCCGGTTTTAACACCCCCAGCTTCAACAGTGCACAAAGCATCAGCAACGGAATCGTCGAACCACCCGGAGACACTTTTGCTCGCGACCAGCAGGTCTATGAGAAAGACAAGGCAGTCGCGGACGGGCTTGGACCTGTGTACAACGCCACCAGCTGCGTCG
>QIAL01000489.1 GCA_003225535.1 Acidobacteriota bacterium
GGCGCCCGAAGGTTATGCATTGCGCTTCGCGCAACCCCGGACGAGGCGTCCGGGGCTACACAAACCTTATTCATAGCGCAGGGCCTCGGCTGGGAGGATTCGGGACGCCGACCACGACGGGTAAAGTGTTGCAACGAACGAAACCAGCAGCGTGAATACGGCGATCCAGATGCCATCTGCGACGCGAGGCGCGAAGGGGACGTAGTTGATCGAATACACCTCGGGCGAGAGTGAGATCACGTGGTACCGGCCGCCGGCATAGGCGATGGCATACCCGGCGACGATGCCGATCACGGTGCCGATGACCCCGATCAGGACCCCCTGGCCGATAAACACGTTCCGTACCTGCCTCCGTCGGGTGCCCATCGACATCAGAACGGCGATGTCTTTGGTCTTCTCCATCACCATCATGATGAGGCTGATCAGAATATTGAGGGCGGCGACGAAGACAATCAGCCCGATCGTAATGAAGGTGACCAGACGCTCGGTCTTGAGCGCTTTGAACAGAGCGCTGTTCTGTCTGAGCGCGTTGGTTGCCATAAATCCCGGGCCGGCGGCATTTTCGATCTCAGCGGCAACGGCATCGGCTTTGTCGAGGTCGTCGATCTTAAACTCCAGCACAGAGATGAGATTGCCAAGCCCAAACAGGCGTTGGGCATCGGAGAGACGGGTGAAGGCCCAAGTGGAGTCGTAATCGAAGAAGCCAGAATTGAAGATGCCTACGACGCGGAAGCGCGTGTACTTCGGGACGGTTCCGAAAGGGGTGAGTTCGCCTTGCGGGCTGACGACCTGAACGGGATCGCCGATCTTGGCGCCGAGATTGTCAGCCATATCCTTGCCGAGCACGATGGGGGGCATGACGGCGATGCGCTGTTGCACGCCTGCGAGGGAATCAGGAGATTGTGTAGGGGCGGACGCCTCGTCCGCCCTCGCCGAAGGCGATGCAGGAGTCGAGCCCTTCGCGGACGCATCGAAGTTCAATTCCGCAGCCGAGCCTTCCGTCACCGAGTTGAGGAGATCTCCAACCTGCCGCTCGTATTTCGGGATCATTCCCTTAAGCACCGCTCCCCGGGCACGCGGGCCACGCGAGATCAGAACTTGCTCAAAGATCGCAGGAGCCGCACCGACAACATGGGGCTGCTTCGAGAGCCAGTCCATTAGCGGAGGCCAGTCTTTGATCCCGTCATCGGCAATGCGCTGCAGACTGATGTGCGAGGTCGAGCCGAGCAGCCGCTGCTGCAGGTCCTGGCGGAATCCGTTATTAATTGCGAGAGCAACCACGAGCGAAGCCACTCCGGCCGCGACTCCAGCGATCGAGATGCCTGTGATGATGCCGATGAATGCTTGCCGCCGTTTCGCACGCAGATAGCGGCTGGCGATGAAAAGTTCGAAGCGCATGAGAGCTTTCAGCCAAGTCGGACTATGGGCAGTATAGCTGGGACTTCGCGTCTATAGGCCATGAACTCCGGGCCGAATCTCTTCTCCAACTCCGCGTCCTCCATTCGAATCATCACTGCGCCGGTAACGATCGCGAATGCCGTTAGCAACCAGCAGACTAGCAGTCCCGTGCCGAGGCTCCAGGCCAGCATCTCGCAGAGATGCCCCAGATAGACCGGATGCCGAACACGGGCACGAATGCCGGTCGTCACCAGGCGCTGATTGTCATGATCGGAGCGAATTTCCGGCAAGCCTCCGAGTTGGGCGAGGTTGAAGTGCGTGCCGGAGCGGCCCAGGGCGTCGAATATATCGTCACGTTGTGCCACGGGCCGGTCAGAGCCCCGATGCCGATCCACATGGTGATCCACGCCGGAACCAGGATACGAAATGGGGAACGCACGCGCGCACGCCATCGGTGCGCGCGCGGATGCACCATCAGCCAGAACGAAGGGACGGTGGAATAAAGAACACAAGCCAGCCAACCTAGCATGCGAACGAACGGCATGTCTTGATTCTAGCTTGTGTAGGGACGGACGCCTTCGTCCGCCCCGCGAGCGGAGCGAGCGTGCTGCGGCGTGGAATTGTTCCACATCTTGCCGCTCCGCAACGGGCCTCGCGTGCGACCGCGTGAGTCGCTACGGCAGTTCATTCGCTGCAGGCGTCTGCATTGCGCTTCGCGCAACCCCGGACGAGGCGTCCGGGGCTACACCAACTCAGCCGTAACTACCCGATTCCTCGAACTGCTGCCATAATGTAAAAATGGCTCGTACTTTCCTCAACGAAAATTGGCTTCCGAAGTCTGTCCTCTTTCTGAGGACTTACGACCGGCACAAGTTTCTGCTCGACCTGGTCGCCGGAGTCACCGTCGGACTGGTCGCTTTGCCGCTGGCGATGGCCTTTGCCATTGCCTCGGGACTCACTCCGCAGGCGGGCATTTACTGCGCCATCGTCACCGGCTTCCTGATTTCTGCGCTCGGCGGCTCCAAGACGCAGATTGGCGGGCCGACGGGCGCGTTCGTGGTGGTCGTAGCGGGAATCGTCGCCGTGCACGGCGTCGACGGACTGTTCATGTGCACCGTCATGGCGGGCGTGCTGCTGGTCATCATGGGAGTGACGGGCCTCGGCACGGCGGTGAAATTCATCCCTCGGCCGGTCGTAATCGGATTCACCAATGGAATCGCCGTGCTCATCGCCAGCACGCAGGTGAAGGATTTCTTCGGACTGCATCTCGACAAGGTTCCCGGCGTTTTCTGGCTGCGCATGGAGGAACTGGCGCGCAGCTTCCACACACTGTCGTTCGAGGCTACCGCACTGGCGGTGTTCACGCTGCTGACGCTGATCATCTGCCGCGGCCTTTCGGCCCGCATCCCCGGACCGATTGTTGCGCTGCTGCTGGCCACTTCCGCCGTTTATTTCTTCAAGCTTCCGGTCGAAACGATTGGCACGAAATTCGGCGGAATCCCCGGCGGACTGCCGCACCTGCAGATTCCGAAGTTTCACTCCGACCTGATTCATGGATTGCTGGGACCGGCATTCACGGTGGCCATGCTGGGAGCGATCGAGTCTCTGATGTCCGCCGTCGTCTCTGATCGCATGAGCAACGACCGGCACAATCCGAATGTCGAACTGGTGGCGCAGGGCGTGGCCAACGTTTTCTCGCCCATGTTTGGAGGATTACCAGCCACGGGCGCCATCGCACGCACGGCCACGAACATCCGCGCTGGCGCGCAATCGCCGGTCGCGGGGATCATTCATGCGCTGACCCTGCTGTGCATCCTGTTGTTCGCAGCTCCACTGGTCAGCTATGTACCGATGGCGGCATTGGCGGGGATCCTCATGATGGTTGCGTACAACATGGGCGAATGGCTCGAGATTCCACAACTCCTCAAGCTAACAAAGACGGATATCAGCATCTGGCTGGTTACGTTTGCGTTGACTGTCTTCGCCGATCTGACTGTCGCGGTCGAGGCGGGGATGATCCTGGCGGCACTGCTATTCATCAGCCGTGTGGCTTCGACTACCACCGTCTCGCAGGTCACCGATGACTATGTTGAAGACGGACGCGTGCACATTCTGCAAGATAAAGACATTCCCTACTATGCGACGATCTTCCGCATTCATGGGCCATTCCTGTTTGGCGCGACGGACAAGATTTCTGTAGTGACAGAAAATCTGCATACGCTTCCGCCGGTCGTGATCTTGCGCCTGCGCAACATGACCGCACTCGACGCTACCGGGCTGTTTGCGCTGGAAGAAGCGGCGAAGGCACTCCATGCGAGCAAGAGAACACTGATTTTGTGCGGGGCCCGCGAGCAGCCATCGCAACTCATCCACCAAGCCGAATTCGCGGAAGTCATCGGCGAGGAGAATATTTGCGACAATGTGCAGGAAGCGCTCGGGCGGGCAGAAGAAGTTTACGAGCGGCTGGAAGCGAAGACCGCCCGGGCGTCGTCGTAAAGGGTCATTTGCAAAAGGTTGTGTAGGGGCGGACGCCTTCGTCCGCCCCGCGGAGCGAAGCGACGCGTACCGGCGGCTTGAGTCTTTATCGGCGCTTTCCTCACTACAAACGGACTCATTGCGCGCTTTGCGCGCAACCCCGGGCGAGGCGTCCGGGGCTACACAATCTAGAAGCGGAACACGTAAGACGCCTTCACGAAAAACTGGCGGCCGTCGTTGATGTAGCCATTGCGCGTGGTCAGGATCGCGCCTGTCACGGGATCGAGTGCTAGATTGCGGTCCAGGTTTCCCAGATCGCTGTTGTAACCCACGTAGATGGCTGTCCCCGGATGGATGAGGTACGTGATCAGGAAATCGGTGTTGAAGTTCTTGGTGCGGGACAAGGAACTGATATCCGGGTTCGACAACACCGCGTTGTACTGGAGAATCAGGCGGACGGACAGATTGCGCGTGAACTGGTAGTTCCACTTGCTGCGGATGATGTGATTTGTGACGGCAGTGAGGTGGCTATCGCGCTCGCGGATGTGTTCAATCAGGTAGGCGTTGTCGATGCGCAGACGCCCGGCGGCGTGAAAGGTCAGAGTGAAATTGCCTTGGTCCTCGTGTCCGATCTTGGGGGGCTGGCCCGCGGCAGGATTGAAGTTCACTCCAACGCCAGAAACAAAGAACGCGGTCAGCTCGAATTCCTTGAACCAGCTCGTTCCCGCATCAATTCCCCAAAATGGTTGCGGATAGGCAGTCACTCGCGAGAGCGTGCTGTAGTCGATTGGGCGCAGGCGGACGTCGTCGTATCCATACGGGTGAAAATTGACGTAGGTGCCGCGCGTCATGTCGACGCGGAACCCGGGATAGGCAAAATAGTCGAGAGCGGTGCCGCTGTGGTCCCAGATATTAAACATCTGGAGCGTCGGCCCATACGAGATGAGGAACTTACCCTCGGGCCGCCAGAAGTAGCTGGCTTTGAGCAGTTGCTCCCGGAGGTCGACCCGGTTCACGAATCCGGTCTGGCTTTCGAAGTTGGGACTGAAATCGAGGTATTGCGACTGCAAATTGAGTTTGCGTCCGATTCGTTCAAGATCGAGTTTGTATCCGAGCCCGTCCAGGGGCGGAGTTCCCGCGATGATGTCGTGGGTAGAGCTGCTTACTGCTTGACCCTGCAAGCGCCAGTGCTGATCGAGCTTTAGATTTGCGTCGACGCCTCCGACGCGGTTGTACCCGCCGGCGAATTCACGATCGGTGTAAATTGCCCCAATCGTGGATTGATCAAGAATGTCCCGGCTCACACGCGCAATCGTGTACGTTGCCCGGTCGCCAGCGTGAGAATCGCTCGGAGGCAAAGCTTCTCCAGGAGCGCGGTCATCACTTGCGAGAATTCCAACTGCCCATGGACCCGTCTTGCCCGTCAGGCGCAAGCCAAATTCCGGATGCCCGATGTTGCGGGTGAAGACCAGGTCAATCGGGCTGGTGAAGTAGTTGCTGTTCTCCAGGAAGAACGGCCGCTTCTCGGGGAAGAACACCGCAAAGCGCTGGTTGACGGTGATCTGCGGCTGGTCGGATTCGATCTGGCTGAAATCAGGGTTGATCGTGGCATCCAGCACAAAGCTGTCGTGCAGGATGAACTTCGCATCCAGTCCCACTTCCGGCTGCAACGTACGGTTTGCGAAGATCGGATGCGTGGAGTCGCGGTCATCGATGTCATGGAACCCGCGCAGTAGTCCATAGGGAATCAACTGAATGTTGCGAGCGGGCGAAATGTGATCGATACCGGTTGCGGTCGCCGCCTGATTGAAGCGTCCCTGGATACGATTCGAGATGCGCGGCCAGAACAGGTTTTCGTTGGTGCGCGGAATACTGCGGTTGAGGATAATCCGCCACTGCTGAGGGTCCGTCTTCGGAAAGCGCAGGCTTTTAAACGGGATCGTCATCAGCAACATGTAA
>QIAL01001070.1:0-1133 GCA_003225535.1 Acidobacteriota bacterium
CTCGATGTCGGTGATGTTCGTCTCGATGTCGGTGATGTTCGTGACCAGCGGGAACTGCGCGAAGAACGGCCGTCGGGGGTTCACCGCTCCCGAGGCGATCGTGGGCTGGTTGATGTTGATGTTCGCGGCGATGCGATCAATCCGCGCCCCGATGTAGCCGACAGACGCGACGTTCAGGCCCACCTGCTTCTCCGCGACGATGTTGAACTGCTTCGAACGCAGCATCTTGTAATTCACCGACTGCGCGCCGAGCGTCCCGGCTGGTTTTGTCGGGTCGCCGAACGTGTACGCGGGTGGGATGTCTTCGAGGAAAAGATTTGGCAATGCGCCGCCGGAAGACGCGTTGCTCGTGTTGGGCCCGAAGTTCTGCACGAACGGCGGGTTCTTCATCATGGATCCCGCGCCGTGCTGGACCGGGTTGTAGGTCAACCCGAAGCCCCCGCGAAACACAATCCGAGCTGGGGCAGAAGCCGAGAAGCCGAGACGCGGTCCCCAGTCGGACCAGTCGGTCTTGACGCCGACCGTGGGATCCGAGTCCGACGCCGTCTGTATCGCCCAGATGCCGTTCGACCCCTGACGGAGCGCCGCGATCCGGTTCTTCGCCTCGGTGATCGGCGTGTAGGCTTCCCAGCGCAGGCCCAGGTTCAACGTCAGCCAGCTGCTCGCGTGCCAGTCGTCGTTCACGTACAGCTTAGGCTCCTGGTTACGGTTCAGCGGGTGAATCGGGAAGTGCGTTCGTGACTCCGCCTGGGGGTATCCGAGCACAAACGACGCGAAGGTGTTGCCGCCCCCGCCGGAGCCGCTGTTGGTGGGGGACGTATCGAACGTCCACGTGCTTCGCGGAGACTGCGACTGCTGCACGGCGAAGAGGCGCCACACGAATCCGCCGCCGAACTTGATGCTATGAGAGCCCTTCAGCTTGGTGGCCGAGGCCGCAATTTCATGGTTGTGGTCCTCGGTCACCATTGGGATGAACAGGGGGTCGCCAATCCCCGAGTACGTCGCAATCGGGGTCATTTGGAAAAACGGCATTCCGTCAGTGACGGGATCGCCCGCGTTGTTGACACCCCTGAATCCCAGCCAGGTGCCAAGATCGGCGCTGTTCTCAGGCGGTCGATTCGCCGCGGTGGACG
>QIAL01001070.1:1278-1420 GCA_003225535.1 Acidobacteriota bacterium
GGCCGCGACTCCATTCGTCAGATTGTAGGAGACTCTTGAAAAGATGCTGTCCTTGCCGGTGAACCGGTGGTCGACGCGGAAGTCAGCCTCCTGGTTGTGTTGCCAGCCGGGGCCGTTGAACGCGTTGTTGCCTGCCGTCCCG